>NZ_VPCK01000029.1:0-18317 GCF_013418255.1 Acinetobacter sp. YH12155 | reverse complement strand
AGTGATGGGAGAGCATGTTCAAGAGTGGATTCTAAATGTTCAGATAAAGACATAAAAAAATGAGCGTATTTACATACACTCATTTTTACTACATTTTACTAAAATTTGCTTAACTGACTGGCATTACACGCAATGTGGGCTTTTTTTATAAATACTTCACTAGGAATTATTTATAACGATCTACCATTTTCTCTAAAGAAATTGGACGGATCTTGTCGGCATTGCCCGCAGTACCAAACGCTTCGTAACGTGCAACACAAATATCTTTCATTGCATCGACCGTTTTAGCGAAGAATTTACGTGGGTCAAACTCGCTTGGTTTTTCAGCCATGAAGCGACGCATTGCACCGGTAGAGGCCAGACGCAAGTCGGTGTCGATGTTAATTTTACGCACACCGTGCTTGATCGCTTCAACCAGCTGCTCAACAGGTACACCATAAGTTTCCTTGATGTCACCGCCGTACTGGTTGATCACTGCCAGCCATTCTTGTGGCACAGAACTTGAACCGTGCATCACCAGATGCGTATTTGGCAGTGCCGCATGAATTTCTTTAATACGGTCAATCGCCAGAATATCGCCTGTAGGTGGACGGGTGAATTTGTACGCACCGTGTGAAGTACCCACTGCAATTGCCAGTGCGTCTACATTGGTGTCTGCTACGAAAGAACGTGCTTCTTCAACTGAAGTCAGCAATTGAGAGTGATCCAGTACACCTTCTGCACCGACACCATCTTCTTCGCCGGCCATACCTGTTTCAAGGCTGCCTAGACAACCGATTTCACCTTCAACAGAAACGCCACATGCGTGCGCCATTTGTACCACACGACGGGTCACATCTACGTTGTATTCATATGAGGTCGGAGTTTTACCATCTTCACCCAGTGAACCATCCATCATGACTGATGAGAAGCCAAGCTGGATAGAACGTTGACAGACGTCAGGACTGGTACCGTGATCCTGGTGCATCACCACCGGAATGTGTGGCCATTCTTCAATTGCAGCCAAAATAAGATGACGTAAGAATGGTGCGCCTGCGTACTTACGGGCACCTGCAGATGCCTGTACAATTACAGGTGAATTCGTCGCATCTGCGGCCAACATGATTGCGCGCATTTGTTCTAAGTTGTTTACGTTAAACGCTGGTACGCCGTATCCGTGTTCACCGGCGTGATCCAATAGCTGGCGCATTGAAATAAGAGCCATAATATCCTCCCAGGTAATGCTGCATATTCTACATGGGGATTTGTTTCAATTCAGCAACAAAACGTCGTATTTAAAAAAAATCCCTGCCAATGCAGGGACTTTTATACAAATTACTACAATTTGTGGAGCTTTTAGGATTATTGCGCTTCAGATGCTGGCGCTGCTGCGCTGTCTGGGGTTGCGGCATCTGCTGGTGCATTGGCCACTTCTTCAGGCACATCGGTATTGTTTTCATCAAGTACTGGCTGATCAATTGCATCAATCGCCGCTTGCTGTTCTGCAGAAATTTGCTCTGACGCTACAGCTGCTGATGCATCTGCAGTGGTCGCTGTTGCATTGTCGTCTTTTTTAGCACATGCAGTGAAAGCTAAAGATGCAGCAAGTAACGCGGCAAGAGTTAATTTTTGGTTCATCAGAATATCCTACAACCCGGTGATTTTTGATCATAATATTTCAGAAACATGACAGTTTTATGACTAAAAAATGAAGTGCATAAAAAAGGCTGACCGAGGTCAACCTTTTGTCATCTTGCAAGCGTGTGCGAATTAAGCACGTTCTAGCAATACGGCAACTGCTGGTAAGGTCTTGCCTTCTACAAACTCAAGGAAAGCACCGCCACCTGTAGAGATATAACCAATTTTGTCTGCAACTTCATATTTGTCGATGGCAGCCAAGGTGTCACCACCACCTGCAATTGAGAAGCCTTCTGATTCAGCAATCGCTAAAGACAGGGCTTTGGTGCCTTCACCGAACTGATCCACTTCGAATACGCCAACTGGGCCATTCCAGAGAATCGTTTTAGAAGTTTTCAAGATCTCAGCAAATGCTTTTGCCGTTTCTGGACCAACATCCAGAATCATGTCGTTGTCAGCCACATCTTCTACTTTTTTCACGGTTGCTTTGGCAGCCGCCAGTGAACCCAAGAAGTCATCAAAGTTGATTTCAGATGCATCTGCAACTACCACATCCGTTGGAAGTGGTACAGATACTTTGGCAGCAATGGCTTTGGCTGTGTCGATCAAATCATTTTCACAGAGTGATTTACCCACGTTGTAACCCGCAGCGGCCAGGAAAGTATTGGCAATACCACCACCCACGATCAACTGGTCGCAAATGTCAGACAGTGACGTCAGTACATCCAGCTTGGTGGATACTTTAGAACCGGCTACAATGGCCACCATTGGTTTTTCTGGGGTTTGCAGTGCACGGCCCAAGGCATCCAGTTCAGCAGCCAGTAAAGGACCTGCTGCGGCAACTTTAGCAAGACGCGCAACACCTTCAGTTGACGCTTCTGCACGGTGCGCAGTACCAAATGCATCCATTACGAATACATCACACAGCGCTGCATATTTTGCTGCCAGCTCAGGATTGTTTTTCTTTTCACCCACGTTAAAGCGGCAGTTTTCAAGTAACACCACTTGACCTGCTTCTACCTCTACACCATCCAGGTAGTCAGTCAATAATTTGACTTCCTGGCCCAGTGCTTCGGTCAGGTAAGCTGCGACAGGCGCAAGTGATTGTTCAGCTTTAGGTTCACCTTCAACAGGACGACCCAGGTGAGAATACACCATTACGGCTGCGCCTTTTTCCAAAGCCGCTTTAATTGTCGGTAAGGCAGCACGTAAACGCGCATCGCTGGTAATCACACCATTTTTCACCGGCACGTTTAAGTCTTCGCGGATCAGAACACGCTTTTGTGCCAGGTCGAGGTCAGTCATACGCTGAAAATTCATGTATAGCTCACTTTTTAGATATTAAAATCGCCAAGATTCTAAATGATTATGCAGAAAAAGGTTAGCTTCTTTTGCAGAAAAGCTAACGATTGCCAAAGTTTTGTTATGATAGGAAAAAAACAGACCTGATAATTTTTATGCCTATGTCTATACATCCAGATCCAACCCTGAACCGTTTAAATGTTTTAGGCGAGCCTTTGGCCAGCTGCTGTTTTGACCCGATTACCGGCTATTTTCGTAATGGCTTTTGCCATACGGCGCCCACGGATCTGGGCCAGCACACTGTTTGTGCACAAATGACCTCGGAATTTCTGAACTTTTCCCAGAAAATTGGCAATGACCTGATCACACCGTTGCCTGAAGTCGAATTTCCGGGCTTAAAACCGGGTGATTTCTGGTGTATTTGTGTGACCCGCTGGGTTGAAGCCTATCAGGCCGGTAAAGCACCACCCGTAAAAATTCAGGCCTGCCATCAGGCGGTACTGTCTTACGTTCCCTTAGATATTTTGATGGAATATGCTGTCTAATGAAGCGTCCGATTATTCTGGCGTCCAGCAGCCAGACCCGTAAAGAGCTGATGGACCGTTTAAAGCTCGACTATCAGTGTATTACGCCCGACATTGATGAATCACCGCAAGGTGAAAGCCATGCCGATGATCTGGCCAAACGGCTGGCTTTTGAAAAAGCCCAGAGTATTGCCGAGCAATATCCTAAAGCCATTGTGATAGGTTCCGATCAGGTGGCGTGGCGTGAAGGTGCGCCCGATATTTTTATTGGTAAACCGTTAAGCCCGGAAAAAGCCATTCGCCAGCTGCAGGCCAACTCGGACAAAATTGTCTACTTTAGTACTGCGCTGAGCGTACAGCAAAAATCCAGCGGTTTTGAACAGACCCTGGTTGAACACTACAAAGTCAAATTCCGTAAACTGAGTCTGGATGAAATCGAGCGCTATGTGGCACTGGAACAGCCGCTGCATTGTGCCGGCAGTTTTAAATGCGAAAGTCTGGGGATTAGCCTGTTTGAACAGATGATTGGCCAGGACCAGACCACCTTGATGGGCATGCCGATGATTCAGCTGTGCCAGATTCTCCGCCAGCTTAATCTGCAGATTCCCTAAACACGGTAATGCAATACCCAAAATGATCAGGTGCCTGTCCTGATCATTTTTTTCGCCATCTTTTCCCTTCTGCCACTTTTCTAAATTTCCTTAAGATGAAGTTCATCACTTGCACCACCGCACAACTCAAGGGACAATAACAGCTAAATTTATGTTGTAGTTATTTGACATGTCTCAACCTTTAGACGTTTTAGGCGGAATCACCGCTGAACAATTCCTTGCCGAATATTGGCAAAAAAAACCGCTGCTGGTGCGTAATGCTCTGCCTGAAATTGCCAATATTCTTGAGCCGAGTGATGTCATGGAGCTGGCACTGGACGAAAATATCAGCGCCCGCTTAATCAAGCAGAAAGATCGTGATCCGAACCAGTGGTCCGTAAAATCTTCACCGCTATTAAAAGCCGATTTCCAGAAAATGCCAAAGCTGTGGACGCTGCTGCTCCAAGCGGTAGATCACTACTCTTTTGATCTGGCGGAACTGTGGAAAAAATTCCCGTTTATTCCGCAGTGGCGCCGTGATGACATTATGGTGTCATATGCGCCAAAAGGCGGTTCGGTCGGCAAACACTTCGACTTCTATGATGTATTTCTGGTGCAAGGCTATGGTCATCGCCGCTGGCAACTGGGCCAGATGTGTGATGCCGAAACCGAATTTGTTCCAGGTCAGCCGCTGAAATTACTGCCAGAGATGGATGTCAATTTTGATGAAGTGCTGGCACCGGGTGACCTGCTTTACGTGCCACCAGGTTTATCGCACTATGGCGTGGCCGAAGATGACTGTCTGACCTTCTCTTTCGGTTTCCGTATGCCAAACATCAGCGACATGATGGATCGCGTCAGTGACAAGTTTTCTGACAACCAGTTGCTAAAAAATCCGTTGCAAGATCTGATCCGCGACCAGATCAGCCCGATTGGACAAATTACCCAGCCGGAACTGGAATATTTAAAAGCCGAATTGCTGGCACAACTGCACAACTCGACCGTGCTGGAAGATGCCATCATGAGCCTGATGTCAGAGCCAAAATATCCGGACAATATTCCAGAAGCAGAAGAAATTGGTACTGGCGATCTGGAAGATGCGCTAGATCAGGGCTATCAACTGATTTTAGAACCGGCTTCACGCCTGCTCTATACTGAAGAAGATGGTGAGTTGCTGTTCTGGGCCAATGGTGAAGGTTTGTATATTTCGGATGAGTTTGCGTCGCTACTCAAGCAGATTGCTGATGGTGAACTCGTCGAGCTGAATGAAGACCTGTACCATGAAGACATTCTGGAAGATGTGGCTCAGTTACTCAATGATTCTGTACTGATGCTGCTACCAGCTGAAGATACAGAAGATGAGGCCGAATAAGGGCTTAATCCTGAGGTGATACCACTAAAATCGCCTTGATTAAGGTATAACCGGGTGTAGAGTTCACCTTTAACTCTGCACCTATCCGCGCCAGACGCAGCTTCATACTGCGTACGCCAATACTCATCCCATGATCGAGCACTCCATGGGTATCAAAACCAATTCCATCATCCTGAATACTTAAACATAAAGTCTGTTCATCGGGAAAATCCAGCGTCACTTGCACATGCTTGGCCTGACTGTGCTTCACCACATTGGTCAGACTTTCTTCCAGCACCCGCATCAGGTTCAGACATTGCAGCGGTGTCGGTTGCACTACCCATTCACTGGCAATGTTCCAGGTGGCCCGCATCTCAACTTCATCCATGAGCTGGCTAAAACGATGACGCACCGGCGCAATCCATAACACCGGCGTTTCCGGCACTTTGGCGCCAATTGAGGAGCCACTGTCAATAATTTGCCGCAAATCATCACGCAGTAATTTCAAAATCGACAGAAACTGGCGGTTACTCATGGGCTGCTCGCTCTGATCAACCATAATCATTGAACGCACCAGCGAAGCACCCAGGCCATCATGCAAATCATGAGAGAGATGAATCCGCTCCTGCAAGCGCACATTTTCCAGTTCCAGATAATGCTTTTCCGACATGCTCTGTTTTAAGTCTTCACGAACCTCAAACACCCGGTATTCCAGTTGCTGGTTAAACTGCTCAATTTTCTGCATGCTTTTGGTGGTGCGAATCCCGAGAATTAATGCAATAAACAGCGTCACCACCGGCGAGGTATACGGCGATAAGGGCTTTAAATCGGTATCAAACGGTGCAGCCAAAAGTGCAATATCTAAAGCGGCAAAAATAATAATCAGGCTTAAACAGATCACCAGCAGGATATTTTCTACACGTGGTACGCGGAAGGTTAAACGCAGCAGGTACAGGAAAACCCCGAAAAATAACAGGCTATAGCCTAAAAATACCAGCCCGAAAACGGTTTGTGCATAATCGAGTGGCGTTACGAAAATGCCCATAATCACCGCCACCGAACAGATAAAAGCGGTTTCTTCCAGTATCGGAAATTTTTTATCAACAAAACGTAGCAAATAGACAATGAACGACAGAATATACAGTACAAAAAAGGCAATATTGGCCTGTGCCGCCATCACGGTATTCGGGAAGGGATAAGTTTCTGTACTAATAATATTGGAGACGAATAACAGCCACAGCAAACAGCTTAAGGCAAACCAGCCATAACTAACTTCTTTACGCCGAAACAGCCAGATTACCAGACACAACACACCCAAGGTCGCCGATAAAATTGCATTAATCACAAATAAGGTACGACGATCCCAGATCTGTTGCTGATATTCCGTATAACTGTTATAGACATTATGTAAGGAAACATCACCAAGACCGGCAGATTGAAAGGCATAGCCCCGCACATAAACTAAAATTTCATTCTGGTCGGGACGCAGGCCGCTAATCGGTAAAATCCAGTAGCGTGGCATATTCCAGCTTTTGGAGAGTGGTTCTTCCAGATGCCGGTTTGACCAGATTAAATCGCGGTTTAAAAACACCGCACCCGCACTGTTTAAATAATTAATAGAAAATACAATCGACTGATCCAGCACGGCCGGTTCCTGACAGGACCAGTTCCAGACAATTTTGTACCACACCCCACCGTTATAATCCGGCCAGCGTTCACTCCAGCGATCAGGCAACGTCACAGGTTGCCATCCTGTATGTGGATGGCTATGAATATCCGGTGTCTGTACGGTGCTGACCGACTGAATATTAACCTGACAATACGGGTCTATGGCATAGCTTTGCTCTGCATACGCACTCGATAGACAAAGATAAAGACAACAGCCGCACCAAAACTGGAGCAATCTGTAGATCATAAAATGCCTAATGAGCGCGCTGTACTGACTGCCTTGGTACGTTTACTCACCGAGAGCTTGCGATAAATATGCTTGATATGACTTTCCACGGTATACCGCGACACAAACAGCTGCTCGGCAATTTCCCGATTACTCAGGCCCTGCGCGACCAGATTTAGAATTTCATGTTCACGGTTGGTCAGCTGTTCAATATCTTCATCGGGCTGTTTAAACGGCTTGGCAATTTCCTGCGGCTTCTGTACTGAAATCTGTGACAGTATTTCCCGGGCAATAAAGGGATCAATCGGTGCGCCGCCTCTTAAAATACTGCGGATGGCCATGATCACTTCAGTATCATCGCGTTCTTTTAATACATAACCGGTGGCGCCCGCCTGAATAGCCGAAAACAGACTGTTTTGTGTACTCCAGGCCGAAATCACCAGAATCAGTACACTGCTGTCTTTGGCCCGAAGCTGTTCAATCAGTTCAATCCCATTGCCATCTGGCAACCCCAAATCGACCAGCGCCAAAGACACCGGTTGTTCTTCAATTTTCTGTAATGCTGCTTTTAAATGGCTAACAAAAATCAGCATGTCATTGCTGTAGCCCATTTCAAGGAGGATATGTCTGAGGCGTGACTGAATCATGGGTTCATCTTCCACAATCAGCACAGGGGCCGGTAATATTGATTCTGTAATGTCCACTGTCTTCCCCGATCTTTTAACTTTCAATATAGCGATATTATTAAACGGTTCTCTATCCCTAGAATTAAGGAATTTCAGAGTGTTAGCACTGTTATTTTTATGATTTCAGCATAGCAGCTATTTTTTAATTTTTATAGATTTTATTGCTCATTTTTAAGCTGTGCTAAAGCCCTTGCCAAATTTCACAAATCATTACTTGTATGCCCTATTCAGAATCTGCACAGTAATACTAGATTGAATTCGCAATGGAAAAATCATAACAATGCCAAGTCCAGCCCAAGCCATTCGCCATAAACTTTTAAATACTTTTTTCTCCCGTCACTCGGTCTGGTTTGCCTGTATTTTAATTGCGCTGGGCATTACATGGCTTAGGCTATTTTATGAGCCACATTATATTTATTATTTTCTGTCCGATGGCGTAATTAACTCGCTCTGGCTGATCACCACGCTGCTGAGTCTGGTCGGTCTGTATGATGTCATTCAGACCAAGCATTCCATTCTGAAAAACTACCCGATTATGGGGCATTTCCGGTTTATTTTTGAAGATTTCCGCCCCGAAATTCGCCAGTATTTTATTGAGGCCGATCAGGATGCCCAGCCTTTTTCCCGCATGCAGCGCAGTCTGGTCTATCAACGTGCCAAAAATGAAAATGCCGATAAACCTTTTGGTTCGATTTTGGATGTGTACGAAGCCGACTACCGTTTTATTGTGCATTCCTTGCGCCCCTGCCCACCGGCTGATCCGAAAACCTTTCGGATTCATATTGGCAATGAACAATGCAGCCAGCCTTATAGCGCGTCAATTTTAAATATTTCTGCCATGAGTTTTGGCAGCCTGAGTGCCAATGCCATCCGTGCCTTAAATAAAGGTGCCAAACTCGGTGGCTTTTATCATGACACCGGTGAAGGCAGCCTTAGCCCGTATCATCTGGAATATGGTGGCGATATTGTCTGGCAAATTGCCAGTGGCTACTTTGGTTGCCGCACCGCAGAAGGTTTATTTGATCCGGAAAAATTTGCCCGTCAGGCCGGTAATCCGAATATCAAGATGATTGAGCTCAAACTCTCTCAAGGTGCCAAACCGGGTCATGGCGGTATTTTGCCAAAACATAAAATTTCAGAAGAAATCTCGCAGATTCGTGGCGTGCCGCGTGACCGCGATTGTGTATCGCCCTCGCGCCATCCAAGCTTTAGCACCCCAATTGAAATGCTGCAGTTTTTACAGCAGTTACGCGATTTATCGGGCGGTAAACCGGTGGGTTTTAAACTATGTATTGGTCAGCCCTGGCAATTTATGAGTATCGTCAAAGCCATGCTGGTGACCAAAATTGTGCCTGACTTTATTGTGGTGGATGGCTCGGAAGGCGGTACCGGTGCCTCCCCGATTGAGTTTAGTGACTATATTGGTACGCCGCTGCGTGAAGGCTTACTATTTGTGCATAACACTTTGGTTGGCGCCGGCCTGCGCAGTAAAATCAAGCTCGGGGCCAGCGGTAAAATTATCAGTGCCTTTGATATTGCCAGTACCTTTGCCTTAGGCGCAGACTGGGTCAATTCAGCCCGTGGTTTTATGTTTGCCGTTGGCTGTATTCAGGCGCAAAGCTGTCATACCAACCAATGTCCGGTCGGTGTCGCCACACAAGATAAAGACCGTCAAAAAGCGCTACATGTACCCTCCAAAGCAGAACGGGTCTATAATTTCCATAAAAATACCATGCATGCCCTGTCGGAAATGATTGCGGCAGCCGGTTTAAAACACCCGGCCGACATTCGTGCCCATCATCTGGCGCAGCGAATTAACGACCGGGAAATTAAAAACTATGCCCAGCTGCATTTCTGGCTCAAAGAAGGCGAATTACTGAGCTGTGAAAATAAAGATGAAGAAAACTTTTATTTTCGCATGTGGAATTTGGCCAAAGCGGAAGAATTTTAAAAAAGAGGCACCCGCCTCTTTTTTATGAAATGGAGGAAAGCTTAATAATAAGTCTTGGAATTCGAAGCATGCAAAAAGGCTGGAATCAAACCGGTTAAGGCCGCACGAATATCCGGGCGCTCATTAATCAGTTGATGTGACCCTTCTTCCAGCATCAGCAAGGTTTGCAGGCGGAATTTACGCCGGATAAACTCGATGTTATAACGCCAGTCCACAGTCTGATCCTGCGCGCCCTGGGCCAGCCACACCGGAATTCGACACGCTGGCCGCTGTTCCATTTCCAGCATCCATTTGGACATGGCCAGAATCCAGTCCATGCCCATCATGCGTGGTTGTAACGGATCTTTTAAGCGCACAAACCGTAAAAATTCCGGGTTATGGTTATTGCGTCTAAAATGGCGCGGCACTTCGCGTTTAATCCGGCGGATAATTCCGAGGCCCACCGAATTATGCCACCAGGCACTTTTGGCCGGACGGATGAGAGGTGATAATAACAACACCCGCTCGACAAACGGATTTTCCCGGCGCTCAGCAAATTCCAGTAAATGATGCATCCAGATCGCACCACCAGTACTTTGCCCTACCCCTAGCCAAGGCTTAGGCAATTGATCGGCATTGCGCACATATTGGTAAATGGCATGTAATACCTGCTGGTAATGATCAAAATTCTGGATACTGGCCGGTGAGCCATTACTTAAACCATGGCCGGGCAAATCATAAGTCAAGACACTAAAGCCCTGCTCCAGAATTTCTTTGACAATCGGCTGATAAATGCCGCTGTGCTCCAGATAGCCATGCAGTAAAAACACCGTACCTTTGCTTTTTTCCAGCTTGCCCGCTTCAAGTTTAGGCTGAAACACCTGCACATGCAGTTTAAACAGCGGCATTTGCACATAACCCTGCCAATGCTCGCACTCTAAGCTGTCAAAACCGTAAAGCTGGCGATAGGCCTGAATATCCACCGTGGGCGCATAAGGCCGGTTCAGGTTTAAAGGCTCCAGCACCTGCGGCGTGGTATCGCGGCTAGGAACCGGTAAATCCAGCTGTTTCAGCACACTCGGATTTAAAAACGGGATATTCGGCATTATGGCACCTCCCGGCAGTCGCTCGAACCAAACAGCATATCGCGGATGGTGGCCAGCATTTCATAATTGGCACGGCGGCTATGATCATAGTTCTGCTCACTAGGCTGCCATTGGGTTAACTCGGTTGGAATTGGCGCGACCACCGGCACGGTTTCAATGCCGTTTAAGGCAAACAAACGGCGTGTGCGCGGCATGTGATATTGATCGGTGATTAAAATCACCGTTGGTGCGCCGCCTTTTTTCTGTAGCAGCAAGGAACTAAAACGCGAGTTTTCACAGGTATTCATGCTGCGATCTTCCAGCAAGTTGGCTTCAACCCCGCGTTCTGCCAGCCATTTCTGCATATAAGGTGCTTCAACACCGCTCAGCACAATGGGTAATTTATACTGTTTTTCAATTTCTAAGGTTTTTTCTAAACGTAGTCGTGTGTAGTTATTCACAATAATATCTTTTTGATTTTCATGTAAGGTCAGACCGCCACCCAGAACCACAATTGCATACGGCTGGGAAGTTATTTGCGGCTTCTGGCTATTTTGTTGTTGAATCAGTGCGATATCCTGAAAAATTTCTTCATCAACCGGTACGGTTTCAACCGCTGCCACTTCATGGGTTCTTAAAAATTTCAGATACTGTTCCATTAGGGCCTGATTTTCAGAGCTGTCTAAATCCAATAAATCCTGTAACTGCTGTGAAGGCTGTGCAAGTTGCGCCTCAGATGCGGAAACATCGGCCAGCAATGGAATTTGCGGTGTGCTGTCCTGCTCTTGTTCCTGCTGACTGCGCTGCTCATCCTGAATTAAAGCCTGCAAGGCTTTATAGCGTGCCTGAATGGTGGTGAGATTCTGTGAATTTTTGGCCTGAATCTCTTCTTCCATCACTTTTAAATAAGCTTGCCGGGCAATCCACAAATTCGAGCCAGGTTCCAGATTTTCCTGATCGGTCAGTGCCCCCATCTGCTGGCTTTGTGCAGCCACTTCATTGACCTCCACCGGCACAATGGTATTCAGCACTTTAATCACAAACTTGGAATAAAACGGCGAATAGATAAAAACCACCAGACAGCCCATCAGCACAAATAGCACAGCCGCCATTTGTACGATACGCACCATCCAGTGAGTTCTATTCATAAATGCCTAACCTGATTAAAAGGTATTGTGGGGAATAATCAGCCCGGCGTCATTAAACAGCACCGGTTCTGGTTCTAAGTGTATCCCAAATTTTTGGTACACGTCCTGCTGTACTGCCTGATATGTTGCCTGAACATCGGCCAGGGTCGCATTGGCATAATTGACAAGCACCAGCGCCTGCTTGTGAAACATACCAACCATGCCCAGCTGTTTCCCTTTCCAGCCGGCCTGATCAATAAGCCAGCCAGCCGCAATTTTGACCTGGCCTTCGGGCTGCGGATAATGCGGCATGTTCGGGAATTGAGTCGCCAGCTGTTCATAGACCGCGGCAGTCACCACCGGATTTTTAAAGAAACTGCCAACATTTGGAAATTGCTGCGGATCTGGCAGTTTACTTTGACGGATCTGGATCACCTGGCGTTGCAGGTTTTCCGCGGTTTGCTCATCACCCACCGCGGTTTTTAAATCGCCATAATTCAGTTTCAAGTCCGGCTGTTTCCGCAGCTTGAACGTGACATGGGTGATGATATAGCGGTTTGGATTTTCTTTGAAAATACTGTGACGATAGGCAAAATGGCAGTCACTGGCCAGAATCGAATTAAACTGACCGTTATAGCGGTCATAAACCTGTACCGATTCAATAAATTCACCGACCTCAACCCCATAGGCACCAATATTCTGTACCGGCGATGCACCGACCAGACCGGGAATTAAGGCCAGATTTTGCAGGCCAAATAACTGCTGCGTGGTGGTCCAGAGCACAAAATCATGCCAGACCTGACCCGCACCGACGCGAATGGTACTGAAGTCATTATCTTCATTCAGGAATTCAATGCCCTGAATATCCATATGTAACACCAGCGCCTGAATCTGCTCTGGCAGCAGCATATTACTGCCGCCCGATAAAATCAGCACATTCAGCTGCTGCAACTTGGCATAATTTAAGGCCGCAATTAAATCATCGGTGGAATGTACCTTAATATAATGAGACGCATTTGCAGCCAGATTTAAGGTATTAAAAGGCTTAAGCTGGACCTGATGTTGAATGTTCATATTCTTAAACCTGATTTAAGCCAATTCTGTTTTTAAAATATTGATCCAAGCCTGTGCACTGGATTCACACTGATCCAGCACGCGTTCAAAGCCATCGGCTTCGCCATAATAAGGATCAGGCACTTCATGACGTGGATATTGTGGATCATGTTCGCTCATTAGCGCCACTTTGGCACGTAGCAACTCTGTGCCATATTCTTCGGCTGCATGACGTTTTAGATGCTGAATATTTTGCAGGTTTTCCTGATCCATCGCCAGAATCAGATCAAAATCCAGAAAATCGCGCGTGGTTAACTGACGGGCACGCAAGGCAGATAAATCATAGCCACGCTGCAAGGCATGTTGCTGGCTGCGCGCATCGGGTGCTTTGCCCGGATGATAATTACTGGTGCCGGCAGAATCGACCCAGATATTCAGTTGCTGTGCATCACAATAATGTCTGAACACCACTTCCGCGGTAGGTGAACGGCAGATATTGCCCAAACAGACACATAACACCTTGTATGGCGTTCTGGATGACATAACAACCTCAAAACTGCTTTCTTTTAAAGTGTCTTATGTTAAGTTATTTGCAGGATGAATCCTATATTGTCACTATAGATAAATGTTGATTTAAGTATAAAAATTAAGGATAAAGCGTATGAGCCCATTTCAATTCCAGACTGTGCCCAACATTATTGCCGGACTGGGCAGCATCCAACAGCTCAAAGCCCTCCTGACTGAACAGAACAATCAACGTGTGCTGCTGGTGACCGATCCGGGGATGGTGCAATTACAATTGCATGCGCCTGTTTTGGAAATTCTCGAAGCTGCAGGATGTAATTACTGCATTTATTCTAGCGTACAGGCCGATCCACCGGAACATATTGTGCTGGAAGCCGCCGAATTCGCCCGGCAAAACCAGATAGATACAGTCATTGGTTTTGGGGGCGGCAGCTCGCTGGATGTGGCTAAAATTATTGTCCTGCTGGCCCATCCTGAACAGAAACAGCAATTGCATGAGATGTATGGCATCAATCAGGCGCAAAAACCGCGTTTGCCTCTTATTCTAATTCCAACCACGGCCGGTACCGGCTCGGAAGTGACGCCTATTTCCATTGTCACCACCGGCGAAACCACCAAAACCGGCATTGTGTCTGCTGCCCTATATGCCGATGTCACCATTTTAGATGCCAACTTTACCCAAAACCTGCCGGCGCACATTACGGCCGCCACCGGTATTGATGCAATGGTACATGCCATTGAAGCCTATACCTCCAAACACAAAAAGAACTTTTATGCCGATATGCTGGCGATTCAGGCACTTAAACTGCTGAACCAGAATCTGCATCTGGTGCTAAAAGATGGTAACAACATGGAAGCCCGTCAGAATATGCTGGTCGGCTCGATGCTGGCCGGACAGGCCTTTGCCAATGCACCGGTGGCAGCAGTCCATGCACTGGCCTATCCGCTGGGTGGACATTTTCATCTGTCGCATGGACACAGCAATGTGCTGGTCTTAACCGAAGTGCTGAAATTTAATGCACCAGCCGCCAAGCAGCAGTATGCCGAACTGATGACCCTGCTCGACCCATCCAGCAAAGGCTGTGTAGATGGCTTGTGTGATCTGTTTATTGACCACATGCAAAACTATCTGGACCGCAGTGGCCTGACCTTGAAACTGAATGCCCTGAATGTGCCTGACAACATGCTGGAACAGCTGGCCGAGGATGCCATGTTACAAACCCGCCTGCTGCAAAATAATCCACGCGACATGGAAAAACAGGATGCGCTGGCCATCTATCAGGCGATTTATCAATAAGGCTGAAGCTATTTAAAGTTGTGGTAAATCAAAAATATAAATTTTCGATCTATTCAGGGATGACGTCTTTTTATGAAACCGGTAGCCAAAACCCGCGATCAATATACCTTCTTTTTACCGATTCAAACCCGCTGGTCAGACAACGACATGTATGGTCATGTCAATAATGTCATGTATTACAGCTACTTCGATACCGCTGCCAATGCGCTGCTGATTGAGAAAGCCGGACTGAATATTCATCAGGCCGAGATTATGGGGCTGGTGGTAGACTCTGGCTGCAGCTTTTTAGCCGAGCTGAGTTATCCAGAAGTGATTGAGGTCGGTGTGGCGATTGCAGCGCTGGGCAACAGCTCGCTGAAATATGATCTGGCAATTTTCAAGCAGCATCAACAGCAGGCTTCAGCTCAAGGACATATGGTGCATGTTTTTGTCGATGCGCAGCAACGTAAAAGCACCCCGATTCCAAGCGAAATGCGGAATGCCCTGTTGCCTTATCTGCGTTCTCAATAAACGGTTGAAATGGTCTGACGGTGGTTATTTCAACTGGATATTCTGCAATTCGCCATCAAAACTTTCGAGCAGCGATTTAACCTGCGGCTCCTGATGCAGCAGCTCACTGGCGCGTTGATAAGCACGTACTTTACGTTCCTGCTGCAAGCTATACGGTGTCACCTCTGTGACCTGTCCATACTGCACTTTCAGGAAGCTGTTCGGCCACTGCTGTTTCAGCGCTGCTTCTAAATGCTGTAACTGCGAATTTAACAATTGCTGATACTGCTCCGGAATATGGAAAACCGACTCAGCTTCAATCTGGCCGGTCATCAGGCCGTGTTGGGCCAGTTCCTGAACCGCCGGTGATAAATCACTATTACGGAACCAGTATTCCCATTTTTCCACACTCCATTCGCCCTCTAAGGACTGCACCGGCAGTTGCAGAATATCTTGCGGCATCAGGCGCTGATCAGCACGTGGAATAGCGGTATTGTCTACAGCAGCAACGACAGGCTGATTGGTGGATGGCATCGGCGCTGGCTCCGCAAATAAACTGTCTTGCGGACTGGAGTCCTGCGGATGCGTCAGCTCAGGCTGTGCGACAGACGAAACCGGTGCTGCAAGTTCAGCAGGCTGTTGAGTTGGCTGCGCAACGGCCGTTTCCGGTAAAGGTGCAATTTCATCAAACAGGAAATCATCACTGCTGGCCTCCTCCTGCGTTGCCGGCTGATCAGCGCGATCATCTTCATCTAAATCAAACAGCACTTCATCTGCCACCGGATCAAAAATCATCTGCGCAGATGCCGCTTCTGCCGGTGTAGTCACCGGATGGTCTGGTTCGGATGGAGATGCAACTTCAGCAACCTCTAACGCTTCATCCTGCAGAAAATCATCTGATGATGGTTCAGCAACGGGTGGGTTTATAGCAGCAGTTTCAGCTTCTAATTCATCCTCAGCTGAAACAACGGGATGCACCGGTTCAGGCTGCGCGGTAGCTGACTCAGCGGCCGGTGCTGCAGCAACTGCGTTGCTTTGTGCGCTGACCTGCGTCAAGGGCACTTCATTTGGCTGTAAGGGACGGAAAGCCAGCAGACGCAGCACGCACATCTCAAAGCCCTGCTCCTGGGTAACCGCCAGCTGTAAATCTGCGCGACCTTTGCTGGCAATCTGGTAATACAGCTGTAAATCCTGAGCCGAAATGCGCTGCGACAGCTGGGTAATTTTCTGGTTAATTTCGGCGCTATATTTCAGGCTTAAATCTGGCAGATATTGCAATAAGGCCAGTTCATGCAAGGTCGAAATCAGCTGATCCAGCACCAGTGATACATCCAGCGCCTGCTGACGGAACTGCATTAACAGTGCGCTCACGCGCGCAGTCTGGTTCTGATGAATCGCTAGAATCAGGTCATAAATAATGGTGCGGTCAATCAGCCCCAGCATGTCTTTGACATCCTGATGATGAATTTCACCCTGACCATAGGCAATGGCCTGATCGGTTAAGGACAAGGCATCCCGTAATGAACCTTGTGCCGATTCAGCAATTTGCCAGATTGCATCCTGCTCGGCCTGAATCTGCTCTTTGCTGAGAATTGAAGATAGGTGCTCGGTAATTTCATCTACTGCCAAAGGACGCAAGGTAAATTGCAGGCAGCGTGAAATGACCGTAATCGGAAGCTTCTGCGGATCGGTGGTGGCAAACAGGAATTTAACATGCTCTGGCGGTTCTTCCAGCGTTTTTAGCAAGGCATTGAAAGAGTGCGTCGAGAGCATATGCACTTCGTCAATCAGGTAGACTTTAAAGCGGCCTTGTGTCGGTGCATACGGTACGTTATCGAGCAGTTCGCGGGTATCTTCCACTTTGGTACGTGATGCCGCATCAATCTCGATTAAATCAATAAAACGGCCTTCATTGACCGCTTTACAGGTCGGACAAACTTCACACGGTGTGGAGGTCACCCCTGTTTCACAGTTCAGGCATTTGGCCAAAATACGCGCAATGGTGGTTTTCCCGACCCCACGAGTCCCGGTAAACAGATAGGCATGGTGTAAACGGCCACGCTCTAAGGCACTGGTCAGTGCACGAGAAACATGATTTTGCCCCACCAGCTCATTAAAATTACGTGGACGATATTTACGCGCAAGTACCTGATACATGTATGCTCCTTTTTACAGGTCTAAGCATACTGTTTTTTTAGTAAATAGTGAAATAAATGACGGGCGCTTCCAAAGAAAAATCCCTTGTTCGCGCCAGCAAAAAAGGGATTAAAAATCAGTATATTTAGCAAATGATTAGCCAGTATTTAAACAGACTTGGCCAGAATAAAATCACTTTGCATTTGATAGCGTTTGCCTGTTTGATCTACACGAATCTCGAGCAATTGTTTCTCAAGATCGACATATAACAAATTTCGGGTGTTGACTTGCAGCAGTTCAAGCTGCTGACGCGATGCATCTGCAAAGCGAATCCGCCCTTGAATCACTTCCGGTGCATTGTGCCGGCTCATACTTTCACGCACCAAGGTATAGGTTTCATCCTGATGAAGTTCTAAAGATACTGCCATTCCCGGACAATCATCACAGCGCGATAAACAGCCCGTACAAGGCGTGGTGCCTTTGAACTCACCAACCCACGCAGGAATTGCGCTCTTAGATTCCACCACGGTTTGGGATTGAGTTGAGTTTTGATCCTGACATCCGAGTAAAACTGAACTGGCCACCCACTGCTGTCCCATAGTTTGCTTTAAATAAAAAAACCTGAGTCCTAACAGTTAAAATATGAGTGCAAACAAACACTTTAACGACCAGGATTCAGGTTTTGTCACATCAGAATACCGTATTTCATGA
>NZ_VPCK01000028.1:0-18637 GCF_013418255.1 Acinetobacter sp. YH12155 | reverse complement strand
TTGTTCCATTTTAGAGATTTGTTTAAGATAAGATATAACTCATTGAGATGTGTCATAGTATTCGTCGTTAGAAAACAATTATTGTGACATTATTTCAATGAGTTATCTATTTTTGTCGTGTACAGAGCACAAATTTATTAATCTGTTTCCATTTTCGCGCCATGCTCGGAATGATCTGGCCATGCTGATCGGTAATGCTTAAATGCTGCAAAAATGGGCTGTCCTGTTCGACATAACGCTGTTTGCTGCGGTCATGACCTTGCGCGACACTTGCCGGTGCAGTCTCAGCTTTTTTCTTGTTCACCATCAGCATGGCTTTTTTCTTGTTCTTTTTCAGCTGCAGGTCTTCATCCAGGGTCAATAAATTGGCCTGTTTGCAGCAGCCTAGCAGTGCGCTGACCTGAGCCACTGCCTCAGTGAGCGGATAGTTTTTGGTGACATCCTGGGTTTTATATCGGTACACACAGTTCAGTACAGCTTCATTTTGCAAAGAAATGACCCGGAAGGTCATTTTTTCCAGCTGTTCAAGTTCACCTTTGTACTGACTCAGAATTAAACGCTCAAAACGCTGTGTTTCAATGGCTTGCTGAAACGCATCTAGAAATTGTTGTTCCGGATTGGGAGAAGTCGCCAATTGAGACATGAGTAAAACCTGAAATGAATTGCAGCTAAAGTGTAAAGCGTCTTACGCGAAATGCAAAATTGAATTACTATACATTCGTATATTTTAATTATAACGATCCCACGCTTATGAATGCACCCTTGGCACCCGACTACGATCCGGTTGAAGAACGAATGAACTTCATCAGCCATGCCATAGGCGCGGCTTTGGCGCTGGTGGCCGGTATTTTTTTAGTGATTAAAGGCAGTTATTTAACTATCGGCCCCTGGATCGGGCTGTGGGTCTATGCGCTGAGTATGTTCCTATTGTTTTCGGCGTCCAGTCTGTACCATTATGCCGACAGTCCGCAGCGCCGCGGCTGGTATAAAAAGCTCGATCACACCGCCATCTATTATTTAATTGCCGGCACCTATACCCCTTTTCTGTCTATCGCCATTCCCACCGCCAAAGCGCAATATCTGTTAATTGCACTGTGGATTATTGCCCTGATTGGCACCGTATTTAAGCTGGTGTTCATCAACCGGTTCCAGAAAATTTCGCTAATTGCCTATCTGGTAATGGGCTGGTTAGCACTTCTGGTGATTGATGATATGCAACGCTTTTTAAGTCCACCTGCGCTGACTTTTTTATTGATTGGTGGAATTTCTTATACGATTGGTGCATTGTTTTATGCGTTAAAACGGGTAAGATACACACACGCTATCTGGCATATTTTTGTATTGATCGGGGCAGGATCACATTTTCTGTCTATCTATCTGTACGTGATTTAATTGTTTTGATTCTCCATTTCAGTGACCCTGAGCGCATTGAATCGAAACGATTGCCGTTGTTTTTTTAAGAAATTACGCCTTTTTTAAAAAGATTACGCTTGTAAAACTAATTTTTTATTTTTAATAAGTGTAAGGTCATTCATGGCGTCATCAACTTCTGCTGCAATCAATGAAGAAGCAGCACCAACGAACTCAAAATTTCGTGTCCTCACCGCGAGTCTGGTAGGCACTACCATCGAATTCTTCGATTTTTATATTTATGCGACTGCTGCGGTCATTATTTTCCCGTACCTGTTCTTCCCGACCAGTAGCGATCCAATGACCGCCACCATTCAGTCTCTGGCCACCTTTGCCATTGCCTTTATTGCCCGCCCGATTGGCGCGGCACTGTTTGGTCACCTCGGTGACCGTATTGGGCGTAAAGCCACCCTGGTCGCTGCGCTGCTGACCATGGGGATTTCCACTGTAGCCATTGGCCTGTTACCCACCTATGCACAAATCGGCATTGCCGCACCGTTACTGCTGGCCCTGTGCCGTTTAGGTCAGGGGCTGGGCTTGGGCGGTGAATGGTCAGGTGCGGTTTTACTGGCCACCGAAAATGCACCGGAAGGCAAACGTGCTTGGTACGGCATGTTCCCGCAACTGGGGGCTCCAATTGGTTTTATTCTGGCCACCGGTTCCTTCCTGTTGTTAGGCGCGTTCATGAGCGAAGAAGCATTCATGAGCTGGGGCTGGCGTATTCCCTTTATTTCCAGTGCTTTACTGGTGATTGTTGGTCTGTGGATTCGTTTAAAACTGCATGAGACACCGGCTTTCCAGAATGTTTTAAACAAACAGAAAGAAGTGAATGTACCGTTTAAAGAAGTCATGACCAAACATTGGGGCATGCTGATTTTAGGCACCATTGCCGCGATCTGTACGTTCGTGGTGTTCTATCTGACCACGGTATTCGCGCTCAACTGGGGCACCACCCAACTCGGTTATAGCCGCGCCGACTTCCTGGAATTACAGCTGATTGCTACCCTGTGCTTTGCAGCGTTTATTCCACTCTCAGCGATTTTGGCAGAAAAATTCGGTCGTAAAGCCACGTCTATTGGGGTGTGTATTGTATCGGCGCTCTTTGGTCTGGTTTTTGCCAGCATGCTGGAATCTGGCAATACCTTGGTGGTGTTCCTGTTCCTGTGTATTGGTCTGGCGATTATGGGGCTGACCTATGGTCCAATTGGCACCGTTCTGTCAGAAATTTTCCCGACTTCGGTACGTTATACCGGGTCTGCGCTGACCTTTAACCTGGCCGGTATTTTCGGTGCCTCTTTTGCTCCGCTGATTGCCACCAAACTGGCGACCGAATATGGTCTGGCTGCCGTGGGTTATTACCTGACAGCTGCATCTATCTTGTCACTTCTGGCCTTCCTGGCAATTCGTGAAACCAAGCATGATGATGTCAACAGCCAGATTTAAAACATTCATCTGACTGAAAAAACCAGCGTAGATAACGCTGGTTTTTTATTTGTGATGCAAAATCATACACAAACACACTATTGCATCTGGCCAAGTTTAGAAACAATAAAAGCTTATCCCCCGCTAGCAGGTCATTGTATGGATCGTCTGATTGAAACCCTTCGGGAAGAACAACTGGTGAAAGTTATTTTGTTGCTGGATGATGGCAAACGCCATGAAGCGGTGCAGTACCTCCGAAGAGACAGTCATTTGACTGAAGCAGAAGCCCAGCAGCTGATTGATGAACTGATTCGCCAGCACGGTCTGGCCATGGAGGCCTCCAAGGGTGAATGTGCCCCCAAACCGATAGACGACATCAGCACACCCTATTTTGATACTGAAGATCCACCGCGCCCGCAGCTACATACCGAAGCACAAGCCCCGGTCGAAACAGCGGCAAATGGCATTGAAGATTTAAACCGGAACAATCACCGCCTGAATATCGGGGTATTGGTCTTGATTGGCGTCGTGATTCTGATTGCCTTGCTGTGGTGGGTCTTTTAAAACGCCCACCTTTTGGCATTAGCAGAGTTCAATAATATCAATGGTCGGTGGCACCCGAAAACGAAATGGCACACCCACCATCCCAGTACCAACAGTGACAAACACATCGGCATGTTCATGCCGGTACAGGCCTTTTTTATGGCCGACAATCGATACGCGTTTCATTACATAATCGGTCAGCCACGGCAATTCCACCTGACCGCCATGGGTATGCCCCGACAGCATTAAGGGATGAGTTGGCAATTTCGGCACCATATCGACCGTATCGGGGTTATGCGACAAAATCAGCCACGGCTTGTCTTGCGGTAAATCCGGCATATAGCGCATATCGGTACGGCCGGACCATAAATCGCCAATCCCAATCAGGCGGAACTCGTCAAACTCGACAATCTGCCCTTCAATATCAATCACATGATTAACCTCAAGCGCATGTTTGAGCAGTTCCTGAATCGGCGGACCAGGATACTGTTCATCATGATTGCCGGTCACAGAATAAATTGGCGCTTTAATCTCTTTTAGTATTGCCAGCTCATCGGCCAGTTTATTTTCCGGCTCATAGGTCCAGTCACCTGCCACCAGCACCATTTCCGGTTCTTCCTGGTTAATCTTGGCGACAATCTGCTTGAGCTGGCGTTCATGCCCGGAAAACAGACCAATGTGCAGGTCGGCAATCAGGGCAATTCGGACCGGGCGTTGTAGCGGCTGATCGGGCAGCATCTGATAGCGGGTGGTTTTGACCAGAATCAGATGTGGCTCAATAAAACGCGCATAGACCAGCACACCACTGACCAGCCCGATAAAAATGGCTTCATGCAAGGAGTAATAGCCAATCCAGCCGGCATAAATACTAAAGAAGAACAGCGGAATTAATAAATAGGATAGATAAAAGGCCAGCAGATGCACAAAGGCTTTAAAGGGATGAATCGTTTCTGTATTGGCCTGACTGCGCCACGCCTGTGACACGGCCCAAACTGCCAGTATGGCCAAGCCGATATAGAAATACAGTATAATTGATTGGCTATCCCACATAGTTATGCCCGACTCTCCCCCGGCGACTAAATTCGTCCGTTCTTATATTTATCTTTTCACAGCTGGCAATTATACTCAAACCAAATTTTGGACTTGTTTTAGACAATATGATACATCCTGACAAATTTAATTTGCAATCAAATACATACGCGAGAAGTTCTATGTCTTCTTCTACCGCGGCCATGCTGTTGAGTTGCAGTTTAGTGTTGGGAGTCAGTGGCTGTTCAACCCTGCCCAAACAGATTGAACATCCGGTTCAAATGGCTTTTGAAACGCCAACCGAGCATACCCATCTGGCCCAGATTGTATTGCCGCTGCGTGAAAAAAATCCGCAGCTGACCGGTTATCGGGTGCTGTACGATCCGCTGGAAGCCCTGTCAGCACGCTTGTATTTAATTGATAAGGCAGAAGAAACCCTAGACCTGCAATATTATATCTGGGACAACGACAAAATCGGGGCACTGGCACTACATTCAATTATTCGCGCAGCTGATCGCGGCGTGAAAGTGCGCTTGCTGGTCGATGATAACAATGCCAAGAAAATGGAAGGTATTTATCTGGCGCTGGACCAGCACAGCAATATCGACGTCAAGCTATACAATCCGTACCGCTTCCGTAAATACCGCGCCATGGACATGGTGCTAGATTTAAAACGTATCAACCGGCGCATGCACAATAAAAGCTTTATTGCCGATAACCAGATTGCCCTGATTGGCGGGCGCAATATGAGTAACCAGTATTATAACGTCAGCGACAGCTATCAGTTTTCCGATGTCGATGTGATGCTGGTTGGTTCTGCCTCCGATGAAATCATTCACTCCTTTGATGAATACTGGAATGATGATTATGCCTATTCGGTCAAGCAGCTGGTCAATCCACAGCAGCATCATTTGCGTTATGAAAGCCTGAAACAGCAGCTCGAAGACCATTCTGCAGAAGTGGCGGTACAAAATTATCTTGATTTAGCCACACGCTCCCAAGCCATTGAACAGTGGTTTAACCACAAAATCCAGTTTGACTGGGTCAAAGCAGAAGTGGTGAAAGACTCGCCAAGCAAGATTAAAGACCGCGCACCCAAAGAAGAATTACTGAATTTCCAGCTGCTCAGTCATCTGGAAAAACCGACTGAAAGTGTGGATATTATTTCGGCCTATTTTGTGCCGGAAGAATCCGGGGCTGACCGCTTAAAACAGCTGGCCAATGACGGCGTACAGGTGCGGGTACTGACCAATTCCTATAAGGCCAATGACGTTCCGCTGGTACACGCGTTTTATGCCAAATACCGTCAGGACTTACTGGAAAATGATGTCGAGCTGTATGAGTTTTTATATGCACCCGAGGCCGAGCATCTGAACAGCAATACCGAAGAACTGTCGAAAAAAGCCAAAGTCAGCTTAAAAGGCCTGAGCCGTTCCAGCCTGCATGCCAAACTGATGGCACTGGATGAAAAACAGGTCTTTATTGGCTCTTTTAATTTTGATCCGCGCTCAGCCTATTTAAACAGTGAAATTGGGGTATTGCTCAACAGTCCAACGCTGGCAAAATCGGTGCATCAGACCATGGATGCCAATTTATCCAAATATGCCTACCGTCTGGTGCTGGATGCACAAAACAACATTAACTGGCGTGTCGTGAATAGCAAAGGTGAAGAACGCGTATTTGTTAAAGAACCAAAAATGAAATGGTATGAAAAAGCAGCCATGAAAATCATTTCCTGGCTGCCAATTGAAGGCTTTATGTAAGCCTGCTACACAGGTTAAAGCTTAAGCACTGGCCTGCTGAATCAGGACTTTTTGATGCAGCTGCTCTAAGCCCTCAATCATCTTGTTTTGAACCAGCGAGGTCAGGCTTTCCACCGTATGCCCTTCTACCGAAATCGGGTTTAGAGCCATTAAATGTGCGGTGACCTTTGGCATTTCCAGCACATTTTTAACATGCTCAATAAAGGTCATTTCATTGATAAACGGCGCTACGGTATCCAGCTCGCCCTGCTGGTTGATATAACAGATCAGGCAGATTTGCACCGGACGCTGCGCTTCAATTGCCGCACCCAATAAACGGCCATGTACTTTTTTAATTTTAGTCCCGTCCGAAGTGGTGGCTTCCGGGAAAAACAGTACCGGCACATCCTGTTTTAAAAACTGGGTAATCTGGTCGCGGATTTTAATTGAATCTCCCGAACCGCGTTTAATAAATAAGGTCCCGCCACCTTTGGCCAACTTTCCAAACACCGGCCATTGCTCAATTTCAGCTTTTGCCAGAAAAAATACCCGCGCACCTGAACCGAGCACCGGCACATCCAGCCACGACACATGGTTGCTGACCCATAAGGCCGGCTGGGTGGGAATTTCTCCATGCACTTCAACTTCAATATTGAACACCTTGCACAACTGACGGCAAAAATGCTGCACATAACGGGTATTCTGCGGATTATTCGGCTGCTTATACAAGCTGTGACGATACACCAGATAAAAGCCTTCGCTCACCGCTGCCAGACCGGCAGTGATTTTTTTAGAATAGAGAAAAAATTTGGACAAACTATTCATTGAAGCGGATGAAGATAAAGAAACTTGAGACATAGCATAATCGTGAATTGCGAAAATCACAGCAAGAATTGTTCAGAGAACTGTATTCTATCTTGAAGCAATTGACCAGACATTGATCATAAGCATCGAAAAACTGTCCAGATCGCTCAATTGAAATGCGCTATGCCAATTCTTCTACAGTCTTGCTGTAATAGATAGATCCAGAACGAATCCACCGATGTCATGATGATCTTGGTGGATCAGAGGCAACGATCAAACTGCCCATTCCTCTATCTCACGAAATGATGATACAGCCTCCAAACTGGGGATTGTGAGGATTCACCTGCTTTTTGTCATGCTGCTGTAATCATCTTCATCTAGTTCACGCAGCTGGCGCTTTTTGCTCTAGAATAGAATTTTCATGAGGAGAAATGCCCAGGTGCCAGATTACCAGCAACATCAAGGTAGTGAACGCGTTGTGCTCGTGAGCGTCAGCGTACAGATTTTAGAAGACCTTGATGCAGAAGAATTTCATCTGCTTGCAAAATCTGCAGGTGCTGAAGTTTTGCAGCATGTGTTTGCCCAGCGGATTAAACCCGATGCCAAGTTATTTATCGGTTCTGGTAAAGCGGACGAAATTGCTGCGCTGGTTGCAGAACTCGAGGCTGAACTGGTGATTTTCGATCATGCGTTGACGCCGGCACAGGCACGTAATCTTGAAAAAATCATGAAATGCCGTGTGGTCGACCGGACCGAGCTGATTCTGGATATTTTCGCCCAGCGCGCCCGGACCTATGAAGGGAAATTGCAGGTCGAGCTGGCACAATTGCATCACCTCTCCTCACGCCTGATTCGTAGCCGCGGCAATCTGGACAGTCAAAAAGGCGGGATTGGTTTACGTGGTCCGGGTGAAACCTTGCTGGAAACCGACCGCCGCCTGTTAAGAATTCGTATGGGCCAGCTGAAAGCCAAACTGGATAAAGTCCGCCAGACCCGTATGCAGGGTCGTGTGGCCCGTCAAAAAGCCGCCGTTCCTACCGTATCACTGGTTGGCTATACCAATGCCGGCAAATCGACGCTGTTTAATATTCTGGCCAATAGCGATGTCTACGCCGCCGATCAGCTCTTTGCTACGCTCGACCCGACCTTACGCCGGCTGGAATGGGATGGGATTGGTACGCTGGTGCTGGCCGATACCGTGGGTTTTGTCCGTAATCTCTCGCACTCGCTGGTGGAATCATTTAAGGCCACGCTGGAAGAAACTCTGGAAGCGACCTTGTTGCTGCATGTGATTGATTCCAGCAGTCCGGACATGCTGGAACAGATTGAAGCAGTTGAGCGCGTCCTGAAAGAAATTGGCGCAGATGTGCCGGTGCTCAGGGTTTATAACAAAATCGACTGCACCGGCGAGCAAGCCAAAATTGTCTATGCCAAGCCACATCAGCCGGAGCGGGTTTATATTTCTGCGCATTCCGGTCAGGGACTGGAGCTGTTACGTCAGGCCGTGCATGAATGTCTGATGGGCCAGATTCAAAGTTTTGATGTGGTGTTAAAACCGGCCTATGGCAAATTACGCAACCAGTTTTATGAACTGAATGTAATCCAGTCCGAGCACTATGATGAGCAGGGACAACTGAATCTGCGCGTAAATATGGCCCCGGCCAAACTGGAACAGATGATCCGTCAGGCGCACTTGCCGCTGGACGAAATTCTGGGTGCCAAGGCTCAGCAATTTAAACGGCCTTTAGAAGAATTTGAAATTGATGATGAGATCAGTTAAAACTTGAACAGTAAAATATGACCGACTGATAAAAAATGAACAGGCTTAAACGTATCGACTGGCCAGCTTGGATTGGCACACTGCTCTTAATTATTGTATTTCGTGAAACAGCCGTCTGGATTGCGACCTATTTCAACCATCCTGAACTGGGCAACCTGATGGGTTTACTCAGCCTGCTGGTGGTGCTTTTCCTGTGGCGCCGACTGCATAAAATTCCAGCCCGGATTGTCGATACCAACAATAAAATCATGAAAGAAAGTGCGTTTGCCTTTTTACCGATTAGTGCCGGCTCACTGCTGATGCTGACCCATATGGGCAATAAAATTCCGGCTTTTCTGGTGGTGCTGTTTCTCAGCACCCTACTGCCGTTATGGCTGTATGCCAAAATGGCCAAACGCTGGCTCTAGGAGATTAAAACATGCTCGCAATTGTTTATGGCTTTTTAATCACCCTGGTGGCCTATCTGCTTGCCAAACCCTGTAACCAGAAACTGCCGCAAATTCCGGTCATTGTCTTTGGCATGATTTTTATTGTGCTACTGCTGTATGTATTTGGCATTCCCTATGAAGATTATATGGCACAGGTCAATCCGCTGTTTAACCATCTGCTGGGTTATGTGACCGTGGCACTGGCGATTCCGCTGGCGGCCATGCGCTATGATGATCTGCCGCTCAAAGCCATTCTGGGCATTTTGCTGTTTGCCAGCATCAGTGCCGTAGCCTTGCCAATGGGACTGGCCTATCTCTTACATATGGCCGGCGATGACATCATGGCATTTGCCACCCGTGCCGTGACCACACCAATTGCCATTAATATTGCCACCCTACTGGAAGCACCGGTCAGTCTGGCCATTCTGATTGTGATTTTATCTGGGGTGATTGGTGCCGCTTTCTCGCCCCTGCTGCTGCGTCATATTAATGATGAGCGCGCCTCAGGACTGGCCTTAGGCCTTGCCGCACATGCGATTGGCACAGCACAGGCCTGGCAGCGCGGTAGTGTGGCCGGTCGTTATGCTGCTTTTGGGATGGCGGTGAATGCTGTATTTACCGCAGTCTGGCTGCCAACATTTATACTCTTTATTCAAAAAATGTGACTCAAGAATCAATATTTACATCTTGTGTTGATGAAAAAATATTCTTAAGATGAAAATTGAATTTTTTGAAGTGTATTAAAGGGATAGAAACATGGGGAAATTTAAATATACAGTGGCACTTCTGGCAGCCACATTCAGTGCCGGCGTTTTCGCGGAAGATCTCTCCGGTACCTGGCGCAATATTGACGATAAAACGGGTTCATCTAAAGCAATTTTAGAAATTCGTCAGGAAAGCAATGGTAGCTACACCGCTAAAATTGTCAAAATTACACCACGTCCGGGTTATACCCCGAAAACCACCTGTGTGGACTGCCCTGCACCATATACCAACCAACCAATTTTAGGCATGGATGTACTAAAAGGACTGGCGTATAAGGGCAAACTCAACTATAGCGGCGGCAAGATTATTGATCCGCTGTCTGGCAATATTTACAGCACCAAAGCCAAACTGAGCAGCAACGGTAAACGTCTAACCCTCAGAGGTTATGTCGGCGTATCTGCGCTTGGCCGTAGCCAAACCTGGATTAAAGCAGACTAAGCTACATTCGAACATGCCACAGGAGGTGGCATGTTCTACTAATATATTGAAAAATAGAAATTTATAAAAATAAGGGTTGACTCTCTGCGCCGCAGGTCTTATACCTGAAAACAGGGATAAAAAATAAAAGTTGTACCCGGTAAAGGAATTGAAATGAAAAAGAATATTTTACTCACCGCATTCACTAGCCTGTTATTCTCAACTGCAGCATTCGCCAATGACCTAAGTGGCGTCTGGCAACAAATTGATGATAAAACCGGCTCTGCCAAAGCAATTATTGAAATACGCAAAGAAGCCAACAATACCTATACCGGTAAAATCATTAAAGTGACTCCACGTCCGGGCTATACGCCACGTGAAACCTGTAATAACTGCCCTGCGCCGTATACCAACCAGCCAATTCTGGGCATGGAAATCTTAAAAGGCCTGAAGCATGTTGAAGGCACCAACAATTATGAAAAAGGCCGGGTTATCGATCCGCTGGCAGGAAAAATCTATAACGCCAGAATCCGGATGAATTCAACTGGCAAGCGTCTGACCCTGCGCGGCTATATCGGCGTATCGGCACTTGGCCGTAGCCAGACCTGGATTCGTATGGAATAAGTCCGTTTTTAATCTGTTAACGAAGCCACATTTGTGGCTTTGTTTTTGCGCTAATCCCAGTTCTGGTAAGGCTTTTATTGACTCCTGGAGTAATTAACCTAATATAGCAGCCTCTAAAAACAAGGGGATGCAACAGGGTTAATTATGTTGAAGAAATTATTGCTGACGATGGCGACCGGAACGCTCTTGAGCAGCAATGTCTGGGCCGATGATCTGTCTGGTACCTGGCAGCAGATTGATGATAAAACCGGTGCGGCCAAAGCCATTATCCAGATTCGCCAGGAAGCCGATAAAAGTTATAGCGGCACTATTGTGAAAGTCACACCTCGTCCCGGCTATCAGGCACGCGAACTCTGCCAGAACTGCCCTGCACCGTTTACCAACCAGCCCATTTTAGGGATGAAAATCCTGCAAGGCCTTAAGCATGTTGCAGGCACCGGCACCTATAACCACGGACGTGTTATCGATCCGCTGGCTGGCAAAATCTATAATGCCAAAATCCGTTTAAACAGCAGTAAAAGACGCCTGACTTTAAGAGCCAATCTTGGGGTGTCTGTGCTGGGACGCAATCAGACCTGGATTCGTATCGACTAAGCTGCACATCGACAAAGACCAATCAGTACAGACAAAAAAAGCCACATCATAATGTGGCTTTTTTATGGCGATTGTAGTTAGAAATCAGCCAGCGGGTTATCAACCTGAAAAATCGTGTCATCTTCCAGACGGTAAGCCACCAGTTGATGCCCCCAGACACAGCCTCCATCAACATTCTGAATCTGGGCGGAAATGGTTTTGCCTTGCAGCGCGGCCCAGTGCCCAAAAATAATCTTATGCGTTTCAGCCGCAGCCGAAGCATATTCAAACCACGGTTTAAACCCGGCCGGCATCGGATCATCCAGACTGTCTTTAAAACTGAACTCCAGGCGTCCTTCTGCATCGGTCAGGCGCATGCGGGTTAGATAGTTGACGATACAGCGTAAGCGTTCATTGCCTTGCAAATCATCTGACCAGAGGGCTGGCTCTTTGCCAAACATCTCGGCCAGAAAATGATCCATCACCGCAAAATCGTCATGCTGAATCACCGCTTCAACTTCTTTGGCCAGCGCCTGAGTTTTTTCCGCACTCCACAAATGCGGAATACCGGCATGGGTAATGATGGTCGATTCATTCGGACAGACACATAACGGCTGCTTGCGTAACCAGTCAATCAATTCATCGCTGTCGATGGCATCAATCACATCGCGGGTCTGGTCTTTGTCTTTAATCTCTTTCAGGCCACGCGCACCAGCCAGCAAAGTCAGGTCATGATTGCCCAGCACTGTGGTGGCAACACCACGATCGGCCAGCTTTTTGACAAAACGCAACACGCCAAGCGAGTTTTCACCACGTGCCACCAGATCACCGGCAAACCAGATAAAGTCCTGATCCGGATCAAAGCGGATTTCCTTGAGCAAGGCTTTCAGGGCTTCAAAACAGCCCTGTACATCGCCAATCACATAGTTATAACGTGCCATCGTTTTTTTACACCACCATTTGATCTGCCAAAGCCACAAATTCGGCCAGGGTCAGGGTTTCCGGACGCGCCATTGGATCAACACCGGCTTTTTCAAAACCATCTTCTGCCAGCATGCCTTTTAAGCTATTGCGCAAGGTTTTACGACGCTGGGTAAACACATGCGAAACCAGACGCGATAAAGCCTTTTCATTTTTTGCCACAATCGGTTTCACCTCATACGGCTCTAAACGAAACACCGCAGAAGTCACTTTTGGTGGCGGGTTAAAAGAGCCCGGTGGCACTTCAAACAGGAAAGTTGGTTTGCAGTAATACTGAATCATCACCGACAAACGGCCGTATTCTTTGGTATTTGGCGCAGCAGTAATCCGGTCGACCACTTCTTTTTGCAGCATGAAGTGCATGTCTTTGACTTTGTCACCAAACTCCAAGAGATGGAACAACAGTGGGGTCGAAATGTTATACGGCAGGTTACCCACCACACGGAGTGGACGGTCATCTTCAAACAGATTGCTAAAATCATATTTCAGCGCATCGGTTTCAATAATGGTTAAACGTTCCGGATGTGGCACACGCCCCGGCAAACCGGCAGCCAGATCACGGTCCAGTTCCACCACGGTCAAGGCATCACATTCACCAATTAATGGTGAAGTTAAGGCCGCCAGACCCGGGCCAATTTCAACAATATTATCGCCCGGACGCGGATTGACCGAGCGTACAATTTTCGCAATCACACGTTGGTCATGTAAAAAGTTTTGACCAAAACGCTTGCGCGTGTGGTGCCCTTCATCTTTCGGGTTTAAGGCATTAATCTGATACATAAAGATTTCCAACGTGTAATAAAGACAAGATCAGTGACGCGCTAAATCCAGCGCCAAATCAACAGCCACATTCAGGCTTGAGCTTTTCGCAAGACCGCTGCCTGCGAGGGAGAGTGCTGTGCCATGATCAACTGAAGTGCGAATAAACGGCAAGCCCAAAGTAATATTGATGGCTTCACCAAAGCCTTGCGATTTTAGCACAGGTAAGCCCTGATCGTGATACATCGCCAGAACCGCATCGGCATCTTTTAGGTTTTCCGGAGTAAATAAGGTATCAGCCGGCAGGCTTAAACTCATCTGGATGCCCTGCGCGCGATAGCTTTCCAGCACCGGATTAATCACCTCAATTTCTTCCATGCCCAAATAACCGCCCTCACCGGCATGCGGATTTAAACCACAGACCAGAATATTCGGCTGCTCAATTTTAAATTTGGATTTTAAATCGTGGATGAGAATATCAATCACCTGATGCAGACGTTCAGCGGTAATCGCATCAGCCACTGCACGCAGCGGTAAATGCGTAGTGGCCAGGGCCACTCTTAGGGTTTTGGTGGCCAGCATCATCACCACGCGCGGCACGCCCGCAAACTCCTGGTAATATTCGGTATGGCCACTAAAGGCTATACCAGCGTCATTGATGACTGACTTCTGTACCGGCGCAGTCGCTACCCCGACACTTTTGCCTGACATGGCATAATCGGCCGAACGACGTAGCTGTTCCAACACATAAGCGGCATTTTGCGGATTCAGCTCGCCCATCACCACAGCTTGCTGTAAAGGCACATGCTCGACATAGAGCTGCCCTTTTTCTGAAGAAGCAGTTTGCCCGCTGTATTCAATCAGTTCTACCGGCATCTTCAACACTTGCGCACGCTGGGCCAGCATGGCCAGATCGGCCAGAACCACAACGGGACGCTCATCTACACGGTCGGCAAGATGCAGACAAATATCCGGGCCAATGCCGGCAGGTTCACCACTGGTCACATATAAAGGCAGCATGATTGATCCTAAACAATAAGGCATCTCCCATTATAAGCAGACTTTGACCGCAGCGGCCGTGAATTCTGCTGAAGATTCGGGCAGATTGGCCGGTTTTGGGGCAATCTAAACTGCTTTTGAAGGCGGATATTTAGCTGAAAGTTGATCAGTACTAGGCACGGCAGATGGATGTTCTTGGCAAGTCTTTTCTTTTCTCAGGATTTTGATTAAAATACAGCGCTTGAAATTTTATATTTTCATTGTGGTTCTCAACAATTTCGTTTAGAATCTCGTCTCCTTTTTGTTTGGACTGATTCACCGTCCAAACCAACTATAATAGGTAGTGGTTTAATGAAAACTCTCAGCGCTAAGCCAGCTGAAGTTCAACACGACTGGTACGTTGTTGATGCTTCTGGCAAAACTTTAGGTCGTCTTGCGACTGAAATCGCTCGTCGTTTACGCGGTAAGCATAAGACTTCTTATACTCCTCACGTTGACACTGGTGACTACATCGTTGTTATCAACGCTGAACAAGTTCAAGTAACTGGTAACAAGTCACTTGACAAAAAATACTATCGCCACACTGAATTCCCAGGCGGTTTAAAAGAAACTAACTTTGAAAAGTTAGTTGCTCACAAACCTGAAGAAATCTTCCAACGCGCTGTGAAAGGCATGTTGCCAAAAGGTCCTCTTGGTTATGCAATGATCAAGAAAATGAAAGTGTACGCTGGTAGCGAGCATCCTCATACTGCTCAACAGCCACAAGTTTTGGATATCTAAGGGATACAGCACATGGCTACTAACTATGGTACAGGTCGCCGTAAGACCGCAACTGCACGTGTTTTCTTATCTGCTGGTACTGGTAAACTCGTGATCAACAACCGTTCATTAGAGCAATATTTCGGTCGTGAAACTGCTCGTATGGTTGTTCGTCAACCTTTAGAGCTTCTTGAAGCAACTGAAAAATATGACCTTTACATCACTGTTGCTGGTGGTGGTATCGGTGGTCAAGCAGGCGCGATCCGTCACGGTATTACTCGTGCATTAATCGCTTCTGACGAGACTTTAAAACCTGCTCTTCGTCAAGCTGGTTTCGTTACTCGTGACGCTCGTGAAGTTGAACGTAAGAAACTTGGTTTACGTAAAGCACGTAAACGTCCTCAATTCTCTAAACGTTAATTCGTTTACCGAGTTGGACAAAAAGCCTTGGTTTATCCAAGGCTTTTTTATTGGCTGTTATTTTAAAGATAAAGGAATTTATTGTTCAGGTACATCTTTACCCCAACTGCCCTCATGCAGCCAGAAGGCCTTGCTGAAATAATAGTTCACTACCCCAATTCCTAAGCAGAACATCAGAAACACAAGTTTTATCATCATACTGCGCCGCTCCTGTTATTTTTTTATAATCTAACCCATTTTCACCCGATTCATCCTTTTTCGCTTCGTGCTTTTTAGGTTGAATTTTAGTATCCTAACTGATTCATTTTGCTGCTTACTGATTTATGTCCTTGGAAAATACACCGCTACAGGGAATTACACTATACAGTCATGCAGACGATTTCCGCTCGCACTGGATTCGCCTGGTACTGGCTGAGAAGAATATTAAATATCATCTGGTCCTGGTCGACCATGAAGATGAAGATTTAGCCAGCCTGAATCCTTATAATCGCTTACCCATGCTGGTAGAGCAAGATTTAAAACTGTTCCATGCCCCAATTATTTCCGAATATGTTGATGACCGCTACCGGCAAAACAAGCTCTATGCCGATGCACCAGCACCCCGCGCAGAGCAGCGCCAATACATCTGGCGTTTTGAGCAGGACTGGCTAAAGCTGGCCGATATCCTGCTTTGCCATGAAGATACCCTGAATAGCGCAGCACAGGCCAAGGCACAAAAGCAGCTTCGTGATACACTGGTCTCACTCACACCATTATTTCAGCATTTCCCTTATTTTATGGCGGAAAACTTTGGCATCCTGGATTGTATGCTGGCCCCAATTTTCCTGCGCTTGAAAGCCATGGGCATTGAACTGCCAAAACAGCATTGCCGCCCGATTCATTTATATTGCCAGCGAATTTTTAGTCGCCCTGCATTTGTAAAATCCTTAACCGTGCAGGAAAAAAACCGCTATAGCGAATTTTTAATAAATAAGTAGAGAGTAGATATGTCTGAACAGGAACTCAACTTAAGCCCAACCCGTCCCTATCTGGTGCGTGCCATTTATGAATGGATTTGCGACAACCAGCTTACACCGCATATTCTGGTCGATGCCACCCAACCCAACACCATGGTGCCAGAGCAGTTCATTCAGGATGGCCAGATTGTGTTAAATATCGTGCCACATGCAGTCCATGGCTTGCACATCTCCAATGATGCCATCAGCTTTTCGGCGCGCTTTGGTGGCGTAGCACGCGATATTTATGTACCCATTGCTGCAGTTTTGGGGATTTATGCTCGCGAAAATGGCCAGGGTTTATTCTTTGATCCAAGTGAATATGAACATATCCAAAATGATCCAAATGCTTTAAAATCAAGCACAGAGGAACAAACTGAAACACCAAAGAAAAAACCAAGCCTAAGATTATTAGATTAAAAAAGAAATAGGAGTAAATGCATGGCTTTTGATTTAGTACAATACTTTAGCGATCAGGTTAAAATTCAAAAGCCTCAGCTTTTGCAGCAGTACGATGCTGATAGCCGCAATGCATATATCCAGGAACTCAATGCGCTAACTCTAGGCAAACTGATTCGTCTGTGGCGCGAAGATGACAATAAGCTCTATCAGGAAATCAAGACCCTCGATCCGCTGTATATTCAGGAAGTGTCCCGTCATCTGACCACTTCGGTACACAACCAGTCTGAACTGCCTAAACCTGAACTCGAACACGGTATTAGTGAAATTTTAAGCCTGCAACTGACCGAATTAAAACAGCTGGATGAAACCGGTAACTTTGGCAGCAACGGCTTAAAAGAGCTGCTACAGGGTCAAATTGAACATCTGTCAGGTCAGGCAGATGATTGGGTTTGGTCAACAAACGAACTAACAGAGTTAAAGGGCTCTAAACCCCTTCCCCAAGAAGAGCTATCATTAGATGATACGATGAAGGAGTTTAATCAAATGTTACATCAACAAGCCGATCATGCGCCGGTAGAAAGCACAGTCGCAGCAGAACCGACTGTTCCAGGCTGGGCCAAAGTTTTGGAACCTGTCGTAGCAATTGCGATTCTATGGATTCTATATTGCGCAGCAAGCCAAATGTTTGCTTAAGCAGTCTGATTCCAAACCGCCTGACATAGGCGGTTTTTTATGGCTGAAATTTTCCAATAAATAGTTCAGTCTCCTTGTACGTTTTGGCTTACACTGAATGAAGATAATTGAGGCTAGGCGTACACACAGAATTTTCGTATTCTAAATTCATCAGGAAACAGGATGTTTCCCAAACGAAAAACAACAATAATAAGTTTGTACACCAGGATCGTGAGGTACGACAGGAGTTATACCTAAAGCACGAAATACGAAGAAACCCCGTCAGGATGATGGGGTTTCTTTTTATCTGTTCTTTATTTTCTACAGCAACTCTACCATTACACTCACCACGAAAATAAATACCGTTCAACTTGCTAGATGGTGAAGGTATGATCTTGAGATTCTTACTTAACCCCTATCACCCCTTGAAGAAGACTTAAAGGACGTATTAAAGCATGCTGCTACGGCAGTTCAATGAGCCTTAGAGATGGTTTAGGGAGCATAATAAAAACTCATATTTCCTGTAGATAAGCCTGCAATAAACGCATATTCAACATAAAACTCTGTCATGTTGAATACATATAACACGGTACACACCAAGCCAAAGACCACTAATCCAGACATTACGGGTGCTGCCTTATACTCTGCATGCTTATATATTGGGGTTTGTACAATAGAATAATATAATTTTTTTCGATTAATATAAAAGCGATTAAAAAGCGGTAAACGGATAATTAATATATGCATCAGCACAATTCCGAGAATCCAATGTATTACCACCATCCAGTAGTTCAATAATATATGCTCAGGATACATACCAATAGCCACGAAAATGACTGAAATGCAAATATTTAACAGCAAATAGCGGGGATAAAATTTTCTATACATGGGTTATTTTTTGATAATTTTATTTATATTGAAGCACTATAGCTTTATTAAAAGCATAAAAAAATCCCCCTGCTATTTAAGCTAGGGGGATTTTGAATTAATGAGCTGGCGATGACTTACTCTCACATGGGTAACCCCACACTACCATCAGCGCTAAGAGGTTTCACTTCTGAGTTCGGGAAGGGATCAGGTGGTTCACTCTTGCTATTGTCGCCAGCACAACTT
>NZ_VPCK01000027.1:0-21878 GCF_013418255.1 Acinetobacter sp. YH12155 | reverse complement strand
TAATTCAAGTGAATTTGTTTGAAAGAAGAACTTTAAAAGCTTTATTTTCACCCGATAAAATACCCATAAAACAAGAGGAAGCTCAAATGAGCTTCCTCTTGTGAAAAATTGTGGGACAGCAATGGCCAAAAGGCTCTCTTTTTGTCAATAATCTAAGATTATTGAGCTTCAGCATCAGCAGCGTCAACAGCAGCATCAGCAGCGTCAGTAGCAGCATCAGCAGCGTCAGTAGCAGCATCAGCAGCGTCAGTAGCAGCAGCAGCAGCAGTGTCAGCAGCATCAGCAGCAGCGTCTACAGCAGCATCAGCGCCAGAAGCAGCTTCAACAGCAGCAGCGTCAGCAGCAGCTTCAGCTTCAGAAGCAGCTACAACAGCTTCAGATGCAGCTTGGTTAGCGTCAGCAGCAGCTTCTTCAGTTTTTTTAGCACAACCAACGAAAGCTAAAGTAGTAGCAACTGCAGCAGCAATAGCGATTTTTTTGAATAACATGGCATCACTCTCTAAAAAATTGAGATTAAAAAAAACCGACGTTAGCCTGTTATATGCTTTTATTATTCCTAATTTTGTTAGGCACTAACAACGCAGGAGCAGTCTAACTGGTCTGCGAATATGCTATCACTGAGTTTTTTTAATTACTACTAGCTTGCTCTAAAAAAAGCCGAAAAAAGCCCTAAAATGCGTTGTTTTTTAACAGAAAATAACAATCAAGAGTTCAGTTTATATTGGCGAAAGGCGATTTAAATCATTAAAAACTATAGGGTTTTTTTGAAATACTTATTTATAATCATTTACTTAAAAATAAGTTTACACAGAAAACGTCCAATTGTATCTTTATGTAAAGATGGTCAACCGAAATAAAAAAGCCATCGTTATACGATGGCCTTTTTAAAAAGTTTTGATCTTAGTTGCTGGCTTTACGCTTCATATGATCAAAGAACTCGTCATTGGTTTTGGTTTCTTTCATACGATCCAGCAGGAATTCCATGGCTGCCAGTTCATCTTGGGTATGCAGCAGCTTACGCAGAATCCAGACCTTACGCAGGTTGTCTTCAGACATCAGGCGCTCTTCACGACGGGTACCTGATTTCTTGATGTTCATGGCAGGGAACACGCGTTTTTCGGCAATACGACGATCAAGCGTAATTTCCTGGTTACCGGTACCTTTGAATTCTTCGTAAATCACTTCATCCATCTTGCTGCCGGTTTCAATTAACGCGGTTGAGATGATGGTCAGTGAGCCGCCTTCTTCAATATTACGTGCGGCACCAAAGAAACGCTTTGGACGTTCCAGTGCGTGAGCATCGACACCACCAGTCAGGACTTTACCTGAAGATGGCACCACGGTGTTATAGGCACGCGCTAAACGGGTAATCGAGTCAAGCAGAATCACCACATCTTTTTTGTGTTCTACCAGACGCTTGGCTTTTTCAATTACCATTTCAGCCACTTGTACGTGACGGGCTGGAGATTCATCAAAGGTTGAGGCAACCACTTCACCACGCACGGTACGTTCCATTTCGGTCACTTCTTCCGGACGTTCGTCAATCAGCAGAACAATCAGGAATACTTCCGGGTTATTACGTACAATCGACTGGGCGATGTTTTGTAATAACATGGTTTTACCAGCTTTTGGTGGCGCTACAATAATTGAACGCTGGCCTTTACCAATTGGCGCAACCAAGTCAACCACACGCGCGGTTAAATCTTCAGTGGTACCGTTACCAAGTTCCATGACCAGTTGTTCGGTTGGGAACAGCGGGGTCAGGTTTTCAAACAGGATTTTATTGCGCGAGTTTTCTGGCGTGTCGTAGTTAATCTGGTTAACTTTTAACAGGGCAAAATAACGTTCGCCTTCTTTTGGTGGGCGAATGGTGCCGGTAATGGTGTCACCGGTACGCAGGTTAAAACGACGAATTTGCGAAGGGCTGACATAGATATCGTCAGGACCGGCTAAATAAGAGCCTGCTGCAGAGCGTAAGAAGCCAAAACCATCTGACAGAATTTCGAGCACGCCATCACCAAAAATCTCTTCGCCATTCATTGCATGACGTTTTAAGATGGCAAAAATAATGTCTTGCTTACGGTTACGAGCCATTCCTTCAAGGCCCATAAACTCGGCAATCTTGATGAGTTCGCCAATCGGTTTTTTCTTGAGTTCGGTTAAATTCATAGGTGATCAGATAGAATCAAAAATTCTGGGGTACAGGTTGGAAGGGAAGCAACATTTGACCGCATGCAGGCAATAAAACGAACGCAATTGTATTTGCACAATAACAATTCAGAGGACTGATTAATTGTTTCAGAGAAAAATGTGAAAAAACAATTTCTGTTGCCGAGCGGCATTTTTGTGTTGTGTCTTTTAAGAAACGGGCGGGACGGGAAGTCCTTTATTTCTTGAGCAAGCAATATAAGAGAGAAACGCCGATTTGTCAATTTATAGACGAAAAAAATACGCTATGAAACATAGCGTATTTTAATTTTTCTAAACAGACAGGATTTAGATGTTTTCATCAATAAATGCAGTCAGTTTCGATTTTGGTGCAGCACCAATCTGCTGGGCAACCACTTCACCATTTTTGAACATCAACAGTGCAGGGATGTTACGGATGTTGTAGTTCACGGCAGTTTGTTCGCAAGCGGTCACGTCAACTTTCACAATTTTAACTTTGCCTTCATATTCAGTCGCCAAAACTTCAAGTACTGGCGCAATTGCCTTACAAGGCGCACACCAGCCCGCCCAGAAGTCAACCAATACAGGTGTTTCAGATTGAAGAACGTCTGCTTCGAAGTTTGCATCCGTTGTGTTTACGATGTTGCCAGACATGGAATGTGCTCCAAATGAATTTTTGTATAGATAGCTATATTTATTAGTATTACATAGCCATCTAGAACAATGTAGAGGAATATGTAAATTTTCGATCTTTCCTGTGAATTTGTCTAATTGATGCTCACGATGCTGATGATCGTGTCACACAATTGTCACATCTGCCGAAAATTTAAATACTCATCGAAATGTGCGCACAAATGGCTTTTAAATTGCATTTATGTGAATTACTCTAGGCACAATTCTGTATAGGTTTGTTTGAAGAATGTCTGATTTTTTAATTGATGAAGAGTTACTTGCAGCCATCGATATGGGGTCGAACAGCTTCCACCTGGCCATTGCCCGTGTGGATCATGGTGAAGTAAAAAAAGTGGCATCAATGTCAGAAAAAGTACAGCTTGCCGCTGGTTTAGATGAGAATAAAAATTTAACCGAAGCCGCACAGCAGCGCGGTTTAGCCTGTCTGGCACGCTTTGTCGGACGTTTAAGCGCTGTACAGCCGAACCGTTTACGTATTGTTGCCACCAACGCCTTGCGTCAGGCCAAAAACGGACATGAATTTATTCAAAAAGCCGCAGAAATCTTGCCAAAACCCATTGAAATTATTGCCGGTCGTGAAGAAGCCCGCTTAATTTATCTGGGTGTGTCGCACACCATGGAAAACAGTGGTCGCCGCCTGGTGATTGATATTGGCGGTGGTTCAACCGAGCTGATTATTGGTGAAGAATTCGAACCTATTCATACCGAATCTTTACAGATGGGCTGTGTGGCCTATACCAAAGCCTTTTTCGCCGAAGGTGAAATTAACCATAAAAGTTTTGACAAAGCCGTGTTTGCCGCACGCAAAGAATTATCCACCATTGCCAATACCTATAAAAATGCCGGCTGGGATACCGTAGTAGGCTCAAGTGGTACCATTAAAGCCTGCCGCCAGATTACCGTGAATATGGGCTGGAGCAATGCGCAGGAAAATCTGACCCGTGAGGGCCTGGAAAAACTCAAAGATAAACTGCTTAAATACAAGCATGTCTCTGAAATGGACTTTGACGGTTTAAAAGAAGATCGACGAGCAGTTTTGCCAGCCGGGATTGCGATTTTATATGCAGTTTTTGATATTTTAGATATTGATAAACTGGTTTATTCCGATGGTGCCTTACGTGAAGGCGTAATGTATGACCTGCTGGGCCGTTTCCAGCATGAAGATATCCGGGACCGCAGTGTGCAGGCGCTGATGGGCCGTTATAACGCCGATCCGAAACAGGCAGAACGTGTGGTCAAAACCGCGCAGCACCTGTTTGAAGGCGTGGCCTCGGAGCTGAAATTGACCAGCGATGACAGTGATTTACTGCGCCGCGCGGCCTATTTACATGAAATTGGTCTGGCGATCAGTCATGGTGGCTATCATCGTCATGGTGCTTATTTATTACAACATTCGGATATTCCGGGCTTTTCACAAATTGATCAAAACCATCTGTCGCATCTGGTTGCGCATCATCGCCGCAAGCTGCGTCAGGACGATAAAATTGATGTCAACAAGGTCGGTGGCCATAAATTAATGCATTTATGTCTGCTGCTGCGCCTAGCAGTTTTAGTCAATCACAGTCGCAGCGATCAGATGCTTCCTGCCATTGAATTGAGTGTTCAGAATGCGCAACAATGGCAGCTCAGCGTTTCGGGTGATGCTAAACAATGGCCATTGCTTGTCGCTGAATTGCACGATGAACAAGTGCAGTTCAAGAATTGGGACATTGAATTAAAAATTCATTCGGAACAATTTGTCGATTAACGTTTTGGTTAATTTAGGGATAACAGTCGACTTATGAAAAATAAAGCTGCTCAATCAAAAGCATGGACAACGGTTCAAATTGCACGTCATCCAGAGCGTCCGCAATTCCTGGACTATGTAGGCGAAATTTTCACTGAATTTGATGCGCTGCACGGCGACCGTTTATTTGGTGATGATGGTGCAATGGTGGGTGGCTTGGCACGCTTCGATGGTCAGCCGGTCATGGTCGTGGGCCAGCATCGTGGTCGTAGTACCCGCGAGAAATTGCAGCACAATTTCGGCATGAGTAACCCGGAAGGTTACCGTAAAGCACAGCGTTTGCTGGATATGGCAGAACGTTTCAAGCTGCCGGTCTTTACCTTTATTGACACCATGGGTGCTTATCCGGGTGTGGGTGCAGAAGAACGTGGTCAGGCGGAAGCGATTGCTACCAGTCTTGCTCAATTATCGAACCTGAAAGTGCCGGTCGTGGCAACAGTTTTAGGTGAAGGCGGTTCAGGCGGTGCCTTGGGTATTGGTGTTGCGGATCGTGTGGTGATGTTATCTCACAGTATTTATTCAGTAATTTCTCCAGAAGGCTGTGCATCTATTTTGTGGAAAACTGCAGAAAAAGCAGAACAGGCAAGTGAAGCATTGGCACTGACTGCTGAAAAATTACAGCAGATGGGCATTGTTGAATATGTGGTTGATGAAGGTGAGGGTGCTCACTTGCAACCAGAAAAAGTCATGCAAGATTTAAAAGCCGTGTTAAAACAGGCTCTAGAAGAATTGCAACCGATGGATGCACAAGAACGATGCGAAGCACGTTACCAGCGTTTGATGAAGTTTGGCAGCGACAATTTAGGACTGGCGTCTTAACCCAGATTCAGTCTTTTCCAGAAGATACGCATTTTCTCATCGGATGTAGTGGCGGCATGGATTCCATGCTGCTGCTGCATCTGATGGCGTTTTTATGCCCGGAAAAAGTCCGGGCCATTTATATTGATCATCAATTACAGTCTTCCAGCCAGGCCTGGGGCGAATTTGTCCAGCAGCATTGTCAGGCCTTCAATATTCCGTGCATGATTCAAGCCGTACAGGTCGCCGAAGGCAATCTGGAACAGCAGGCACGCGCCGCACGTTATCAGGCATTTCAGCAGCATATTCAAACCAACGAGATATTGGTACTGGCCCATCATCAGCAGGATCAGGCAGAAACGGTGTTATTGCGTCTGTTTTCCGGTGCTGGAATTCCTGGCTTGTCGGCCATGAAAACTTTCGATTCACGTCCTGAGCTGTCAATCTGGCGGCCGTTATTGGCTTTATCGCGTGAGCAGATTCAGACCTGGTGCCAGCAGCTTTCGATTCCACATGTTCAAGATCCGACCAATCAGGATATTCACTACGACCGGGCCTGGTGTCGGGAACAGTTATGGCCGCTGTTAAACGCGCGCTTTCCCAAAATGCAGCAAAGCATTTGCCGCAGCAGCCAGCTGATGCAGGATGCCGAGCAGATTTTGGCCGAAGTATTGCTGCAGGATTTGGCCAGCTGTGGCGATGCCGAGCATCTAGATTTACACCGTATTCAGCAATTGTCCGAGGCGCGGCAACGCCAGTTATTGTCATTCTGGATGAAAGGGGACAACCAGTACCGGCCAAGTTTTGACATGGTGCAGCGCATTCAGCAGGAAGTGATTCAGGCTCGGGCCGATGCGCAAGCGGCTTTGCATTGCAACGGCTTTTATTATGTCCGCTATCAAAATGTCATTTACCGTTTGGCCCAGCTGGAATATTTGGCCAGTCAACAGGCCATCCCTGCGCGGGAACAGGTGTGCTGGCAGTTGGGGCAAACCCTAGATTTACCTGCCGGACAGTTTCAGTTGAATGCACCGCATCAGGTTGGTTTGTCTTTTGCATTACTCCAACAAGAATTGACTTTAAGTACGCGAGTGGGCGGAGAAAAAATCCATCTTCATGGACGGGTCGGGGCCTGGCCATTAAAAAAGGCGATACAGCAGGCACAAATTTTTCCCTGGAAGCGTCATACAATTCAAATATTAAGCAGAGATAATGTTATGCTAGGGGTTTTCACGCCAAAAGGGTTTTGGGTGGCAGATTCTGCCTATTGCGAACCGGATGGCTGGCAACCGACTTTAATCTCTTAACTATAAAGAACTCAACCAAGAGTGTGAATCATGAGTGCAGTGTTAAATTGTAATATTAGTTTTATTGGTGGCGGAAATATGGCACAGGCCTTAATTGGTGGCCTGATTGCACGTGGCATGCCTTCAACGCGTATTACAGTTGCTGATCCGGTCGAAAAAATCCGTTTGTTGCTTGAAGAAAAAGATGTACATGTGACCGAAGACAACCAGGCTGCCATTCGTGACGCCGATATTGTGGTGTTCGCAGTCAAACCGCAGGTGCTGGCCAGCGTGCTGCAACCGCTAAAAGGGCAGTTTGAAGGCAAACTGGTGATTTCGATTGTTGCCGGTGCAGAAATTGCCACCATTTCGGCATTGCTCGATACCGACCGTGTGGTGCGGGTGATGCCAAATACCCCGGCACTGGTACAAACTGGTGCGCATGGTTTATATGCGCATGATGCGGTCGATAGCAAAGACCGTGAATTGGCAAGTCAGGTTTTGGCTGCCACGGGTTTAACAATTTGGGTAAACTCTGAAGCGCAAATTGATGCAGTCACGGCAGTATCCGGTTCTGGCCCGGCTTACTTTTTCTATATGATGGAAAGTATGATTCGTGCCGGCAAAAACTTGGGCCTGGATGAAAAAGTGGCAACGGCTTTAACCTTGCAAACTGCGTTGGGTGCGGCACAAATGGCAATTACCAGTTCCAATACCCCGGCAGAGCTGCGTAAAAACGTGACCTCTCCAAACGGGACCACGCAGGCAGCGTTGGAAGTGTTTGACCGTGCGCAAGTGTCGCAGAATATTCAGGCGGCGTTGGCGGCTGCCAAAACACGCAGTCAGGAACTGGCTGCCGAGCTGAGTGACAGCATTAAATAAAGTATTTAATTTTAGGAACGTTCAAGTATGGGTGCAAATTCTGCGCTAATTTTTGGCATCATCATTAACGTAGCGATTTTGCTCGTCTTCTTCCGTTTTCTCATGCAGCTGGCTGCGGTGAGTCCTTATAATCCGGTGGTGTTGTCTACGATCAAGGCCACGAAAATTGTAGATGTATTTAGCCGTATTTTCCCGACCGTGGCAAAAGGCCGGGTGAATCTGGCGGCATTGGCGCTGCTGGTGGTGCTTTATCTGCTGAAAAATTACGGCATGATGTATTTAAACGGGGCGATGCCTAATGGCCCGGTACATCTGCTGATTCTCACCTTTGTGACCATGATTCAGGACCTGCTACGTTTCTGTCGTTACCTGATTTTTGCCACCATTATTTTAAGTTGGGTAGTGATGTTTACCCAGTCACGCGGGCCTTATATTGAAGTGATTCAGGAGCTGGCAGAACCTTTACTGGCGCCGTTTCGCCGGATCATGCCGAATATGGGCATGATTGACCTGTCTCCAATTCTGGCATTTCTGGCGTTATATATTGCTGAAATTCTGATGAACCAGGTGGCGATTGTTTTGCTGACCGGCTTCTAATAAATTCAGCTCAAGAAAAAAAGGACTCAATTGAGTCCTTTTTTATGGCTCAAGTTTTGAGGTGAAGACCTTGATATTTCGCCCAAGAGGCAAATGACCTTCAGCCCAGCCTTCCTCCGAGGAGGAAGGTGGAAAGACTTTAGTGTGCTTCATCCCAGTTCTGGCCTTTACCCACTTCGACCACCAGCGGAACAGACAGTTCAATCACCGACTGCATCACTTCGGCCAGTTTGGGTGCCAGTTCATCGGCGACATCGGCATCGACTTCAAACACCAGTTCATCGTGCACCTGTAGCAGCATTTTGGCCTGATCGCGTGGCAGCATTTTGTCTACCTCCACCATGGCCATTTTAATAATATCTGCCGCAGAGCCTTGTAAGGGCGCATTAATTGCTGCACGTTCTGCTGCTTTACGCACCATCATGTTACGGGCATCAATATCCGGGGTATATAAACGGCGGCCGGTCAGGGTTTCAACAAAGCCTTGTTCCAGAGCCACCTGACGGGTGCGCTGCATATATTCATAAATGCCCGGATAACGCTGGAAGTATTGCTTGATATAGTTCTGCGATTCTTCCCGGGTAAAGCCCAATTGACGGATCAGACCAAATTCGGACATACCATATAACAGGCCGAAGTTAACCGCTTTGGCCTGGCGACGCTGATCCGGCGTGACATCTTCCAGGGCAATATTCAACACTTCTGCAGCGGTACGGCGGTGTACATCCTGACCATGATTGAAGGCATCAACCAGCGCGTCATCTTGCGAGAAATGCGCCATTAAACGCAGTTCAATTTGCGAATAGTCGGCAGCCAGTAACACGCGGCCTTCTGGTGCAATAAAGGCTTTACGAATTTGACGGCCAATATCCATACGCACTGGAATATTTTGCAGGTTCGGATCGGTCGAAGACAGACGGCCTGTTGCGGTCAGTGCCTGATGATAACTGGTATGCACGCGATGGCTGCTGCTATTAGCCTGCTTTTGTAAGCCATCGGTATAGGTACTTTTCAGTTTAGACAGACCGCGATATTCCACAATCAGGCTGGCAATCGGGTGCTCAATCTTTTCTAAAATACTTTCACTGGTGCTGTATTGGCCGGTGGCAGTTTTCTTGCCGCCTTTGATGCCCAGCTTTTCAAACAGGATTTCGCCAACCTGTTTGGGCGAGCTGACATTAAACGGCTGGCCGGCCAGTTCAATAATCTGCTGTTCCAGTTGCAGCATGGTATTGGAGAATTCTACGCCCAGCTGATCCAGGAAATTCAGATCCAGCTTGATGCCGTTTTCTTCCATCTGGGTTAGCACGCGTGCTACCGGCATTTCAATATGATGCAGCAGATTGCTGAGTTCCGGATGACGCTGCAGCTTTTCATTCAGCACTTCATACAGGCGATACGTCACATGTGCATCTTCGGCGGCATAATGCGCGGCTGTTTCAATCTCGATCTGGTTAAAGGTTTTCTGTTTGGCGCCTTTACCGGCAATCTGTTCATAGGTGGTGGTCAGGTGACTTAAATACAGACGCGCCACATCATCCATCCCATGACGGGTGGCGACAGAATTTAAGACATACGAGGCCAGCATGGTGTCAAAGTACCAGCCCTGTAAGTGAATACCGTGGTTTTCCAGCACATGTGCATCATATTTTAAATGATGGCCAATTTTTTCAACCGCTGGATTTTCCAGAATCGGTTTGATCTGCGCCAGCACCGCTTCACGGTTTAACTGTTCCGGTGCGCCGGCATAGTCATGCGCCAAAGGCACATAGAAGGCTTCCGTAGCATCAAAAGCCACCGAGAAGCCGACAATCTGGGCAATCCGATAATCTAGGCTGGTGGTTTCGGTATCAAAGGCAAAACGTGTGGCGGTGCTTAAACGCTGGAATAGCGCATCCCAGTCTGCCGGGCTTAACACCGTATGATAGGTGGCTTCACCTAGCTGGTCTTCACTGCTGCTGAGCTGGGCCTGATCTTCAGTAGCGACTTCTGCGGCCGCTGGGGTTTGAGTAATGGCCTGGCTGACCTGTTTATAGCTGTTGCTGTTCGGGTTGTTCGGATGATCGAGCGACTGCAGCTGGTTCCGGAACTCCAGTTCGGTATACAGACGGCGCAATTCTTCGGTATTCGGATCGCATAGTTTCAGATCTGCAAAGGTCAGGCCCATGTCCAGATCGCAGACAATACTGGCCAGTTGATGATCAATGGCAATACCATCGACATTGTCTTTAATATTCTGGCCAACGCGACCTTTAATTTTGTCGACATTTTCTAGAATTCCGCCTAAAGAGCCGTATTCAGTCAGCAGTTTGGCGGCAGTTTTAGCACCCACGCCCGGAACACCCATAATCCCGTCCGAGGCATCGCCCATCAGGGTCAGATAATCAACAATCTGATTCGGCCAGACGCCAAATTTCTCAAAGACACCCTGCACATCCATTGGCTTTTCTTTGAAGCTGTCTTCCAGCGTAACTTTGTCGGTCACCAGCTGAGCCATGTCTTTGTCGCCGGTGGAAATTAACACCTGATGACCTTCGGCTTCGGCGCGTTTGGCCAGCGTGCCAATAATATCGTCGGCTTCGGCACCCGGCAGCATATAAAGAGGAATCCCCAGTGCGCGAATTAAGGCGTGTAAATAAGGAATCTGCTGTGACAGTTCATCTGGCATACTTGGACGGTCACCTTTATAAATGGGTGACAGTTCGTGACGGAAGGTTGGTTCCGGGGTATCAAAAATCACCGCCATATGGGTGGGCTGGGTACGGCGCATCAGTTTCTGGATTGCGGAAATTGCCCCACGGATGGCGTTGGTATGTATACCGGTTGACGTGGTTAAAGGGGGTAAGGCGTGAAACGCACGAAATAAAAAATAAGACCCATCGACCAAGACAAATGGTGGCATTGAAAGTTTCCTAATCCAAAAAACCTGTTTATTGTACGTGATTTTACACACGCACGCTGAGTGATGATTGTATATGCAGGTTACCGAATATCTGATGAATATAAAATAAGCACTGTGCAAGTTGTTGTATGATCAGCACAATTAATAAAGGAATAAAACAAGATGCTGAGAGGGCAGAGCGAAATCCGCATGATCTGGTTGATGAGCCTGATGATTGTCGCCATCAGCGCGTGGTTTTTATCATTTCCACTGCTGACCTATGTCTGTGGTTTTGCGCTGCTGATGAGTGTCATGCACTATGTCGATGCTATTCAGCAACCGGCCCAGGCGCTAGGCGAACAAAGGTTAATTGCATTTCGTGCCACCTCCAAAGTGCCGCTGTATCTCTCCTCGATTATTGCCGTGGTCGGTGGGCTGCTGGATTGGGGCTGGATGATTGCTGCTGGCGCTGCGGCCTGGATTTTCTTTTTTCTGCGCTGGCTGCGGCGTCTGGAACAGTATTTGGGCCAGATTCAACAGGCCCAGCATTTTTTGCCGCAGCCGGCTTCTTCGGTACAGCCGGACATACCGCCTTTACCTTTGAGTGCAACAGCTGAAGCTGCGCCAGCGCCTGCTCCCAATTTAGTCCAGCAAATCAAACACTGGATTTTTGAGGGTAATCCGGTGCTGAAAACCGCGATTTCTATTTTGGTGATCGGCATTATTCTGCTACTGCGTTTTGCCACGGAACATTGGCAGTTGAGTCTGGCCACCAAACTGACCATGGTCGCACTGAGCAGTGCTGCCGTGACCGGACTGGGTTATCGCCTGCAACAGCGCAATCGCAGTTTTGCCCTGGGGCTGGAAGGGCTCGGGCTGGCGGCCTTGTGTCTGACCTTATTCTTTGCCTATTACAATGCGGTGATTCCAAACTTGCTGATTGCCAGTGGCTGTTTTCTGCTACTAATGGCCCTGACGTTATGGCTGAGTTTAAGACAGCAGTCGGTTGAACTGGCGTTAATGGCCATGGGGATGGCCTATCTGGCGCCGTTTACCTTGCCGGTACGTGATGCAACTGCGCCTGAATTTATTAGCTATTATCTGGTGATTAATATTGCGGTGGCCGTGCTCAGCAGCCTGCGGCCATGGAAGTTTCTGAATCAGATTGCCTTTTTAATGACCGTGCTGGTCGGTGGCAGCTATGCCTTTGTGCATGGCAGCGATGCTGACCGCGACCTGATGACTGGGTTGATTCTGGCACATGCCGCTATCTTTATCTGGCTGGGTTTCCGCTTTAGCCAGTTATTGGCACAGCAGGACTTAGATAAGTTTAAGCTCAAGCCGGCGCTGGATATTGGGCTGATTTTTGCTGCACCGTTGCTGGCCTATAGCAGTTTATATGTGCTGCATTTTCAGGATACGGCCTGGCAGGCAGGGCTTAGTCTGCTGTTTGCACTGCTGTTCGCCGTGTTGTACCGATTGTCCAGACACCATCAAACGGTACAGCTAATTGCGCACAGCTATTTAAGCCTGACCTTAATTTTTCTGGCCTTAATTCCGCCGATTTTATTACCAGCTGAAAAAAGTGTTATGGGCTGGGCCATTGAAGGCCTGCTGATTTTCCTGTTGGGGCTGGTGCGGCAGTCCAAAATCAGTCTGTATCTGGCCATGGGCCTGCTGGTCGTGGCGGGACTGTCGAGTCTGTATTATCTGGTGGAGCTGATTGTATTTCCACGCGCCATGTTCTGGGTATTGTGCCTGAGTTATGTGGGCGTGGTGTTGCTGTCCAATAGCCGGCTGCAGTTTCAGCAACAACTTAGTAGCAGTATGATTGGCTTTCAATGTCTGCTGATGTTGCTGGCGACCACCATGCTGCTGGTGCTGCTCCAAGATGAATGGTCCGGCGAGCTCAGTGCGGTGCTGAGCCTGTTCAGCCTGAGTCTGGCCTATTGGGTTGTGAATGAAATCCTGTTACGCCGACAGGCCGGGGTGGCCTGGTTATTCAGCAAATGGTCGGGCCTGGTTCCCTTGCTGCTGTTTGCGGCAGGAATTGTCATGCTGCGGATGCAGCAGGGTAGTATTGTCTGGGCATCTTTCAATGAGCGGCTGTTGTTTGCCGGAGCTGGCATCATCCTCAGTCTGCTCTGGTTAAGGCCGCTTTTAGGTGTACGAACCGAAAAAGAATGGGTCAGTGCCGGTACTTTACTCAGTCTGCTACTGACCAGTCTGACTTTATTACCGCAGCAACCGTATATCAGTATGGTGATTTTACCGCTGCTGTTTTGCGGCTGGTGTTACTGGCAGGCACAGCCCGACTGGCAGATGTTCTGGCAGGCCCGAAGCAGTTTGCTGTTGATGCTGGCCTGGATGATCTGTTCGCAGCTGTTAAGCCAGCAGGCGTTTCATGGCTATCTGCTGCCCATCTTAAATCCTTTTGATCTGGTCAGCATCGCCATGCTGGTCGGCTTTTTATGGATGCTGTCGTTACAGGTTAAGGCCGGGCTGGACCGCAGTATGGCCGCAGTGTTGATGGTGCTGAGTTTATTGTGGCTGAGTAGCTATATTGTGCTGCGTGGCTTGCATGTCTATGTGGGTACACCGCTGAATGAACTGGCGCTGTGGCGTAATGGCACGGTACAACTGAGTTTGACTTTACTTTGGGTCAGCCTGGCATTTGTTACCATGAGCTGGGCCAGTCGCAAACAGCTGCGTTCGGTCTGGGTCCTGGGCGGCAGTATTCTGGTGGTTGTCAGCTTAAAGCTGGTGCTGTTTGATCTGTCGCATATTGGCACTTTAACCCGGGTGATTTCCTTTTTAGCCGCCGGTGCGGTGATGCTGATCATTGCCTATATTGCGCCAATGCCCGATCCAGAACAGCCAGTTGAACGGTCACCCTCTGAATAGAAAAAAGCCTTCTCTTGGTGGAGAAGGCTAATATTAAAAAATCTATTTTAAATCCGGTTCACGTTTCAGGGCTTTTTCATTGGCATATTGATCAATCTCTGCATTTTCCAGCGGTCGAGACAGCGGATGATCGACAAAGCCCATTTTCGGTACCGGAATTTCAATCTGGTTATCGACAAAGCCATTACGAATCCGTTCCTGCATTTCATCACGTACTCGCAGGAAATTTTCCTGCTGGCACCAGATCGCAAACAGCAGTTCAATTGAGGATTCTCGGAAGGCAGTTACCGTCACCGCAGGTTTCGGATCGGCCAGCACCAGCGGATATTTATTGGCCACATCCAACAGCACTTCACGTACCTTGATAATATCTTCATGAAAATTAATGGCCAGAGTAATTGGAATCCGCCGGATCGGGAATTTGGACAGGTTGTGTACCGGCGCCCGAATCAGCTGTTCGTTCGGTAAACGCACATACACGTTGTCCTGGGTGAGCAGTTTTACCGAGAGCAGGTCAATCGAAATCACTTCACCTTCTACGGTATGACCACGAATGAGGGTAATCTGGATGGTGTCACCCACTTCAAAGGAACCTTCACCAATCAGGAACAGACCGCTGATCAGGTTGGAGGCCGAAGTTTGTGACGCGAAACCCAACGCCACGGTTAAGATACCGGCTGCACCCAGGAAGACACTAAGTTTAAAACCGGCTTCTTTCAGGCTGGCCATCACAAAAATCAGGAAAATAAAATAGAAAATCCCGCGACGCCAGACCAGACTCTGATGCGCATTAAAGCGTTTACCAATGGTGCGGATAAAGGCATTAGAGACAAACCGTGCCACCAGAAAGCCTAAGAAGCACAGCACCAGCGCCACCAGAATTTCAGTCAGGCGCTCGGTGTTGATATTGGTGAAAATCCCTTTCAGGCTATTGGTAATTTCTTTAGGGATATTGGAATCGGCCATGTCTACTCCCTAGAAGAATGAATCAAACATATTAAATAACGCCCCCGCGGTTTCACGTGGCGGATGCACATAAATCACTTCACCGGCATGCGGTGGGGTACGGTTTTCAATTCGTACCCGTGGTGGCCGGTCAGAGCCTTCGTGCAAGACTTTAATTTGGGAGGTCCATAAACGTCCGGTACTTTCACTAAAAAATAGCGGCAGTGCCGGCACCGGTACATTCATCCGGTCAAAGCGCAATTGCTGGTTGCTGATATTATGAAACTCAATAGGCGTAATGGCACGAAAAGCGCGCGGGCGTAGCTGGTGCAGCTCGGTCCGGCCATCCACCGCGGTGGCATAACAGATTTCGCCATAACGGTGATTCGGTCCAAACCAGGTATCTTTGGGCAAAATCACCGGCAAATCAAAAATCGGCTCGCGCTGACCATCGACAAAACCGGCAATCCATAACGGGGTACTAATGTACAGCGTGCCACGCTGGCCAGCCGGAATATAAATTGGATCGACCGGTTTAATCACCACTGAACGGTCTGCCAGACGTGGCATCAGCTGGAGTTTGTTGGTGGTCGATTTGAACATGTAGCGTTCAATTTGCACCGGCTGCGGAAAGGAAAAATTCGGGTCATTGATGCGATGCCATTGCTGTTCATAGTCATACTGCACCTGCGGACGATGATATTCCAGACGCCACTCCTGCATGCCGCGTGTTAAACGAAACAGCAGGGAGCCAAATTGCCAGGCTTTGGGCTGATGCAGTTCAAACTCGTGTTCGCCCCACCATTTTAAATCGGGCAATTCATCATGATTCAGTAATTCATTCGGATGCGGCAAGGGCGTCTTCCTTTCAATTTAAAACCCTAAAAACAGACTTCACGCTGTCATAAGCTTAGAGTACACTCAAATGAGATTTTTTCATCATTATTATAATCGCTGATGCAAGTACTTAAACAATTACAAATTCCCTATAGTTTTGCAAAACGCCATGGCGTGCTGATTCGCTATGAGGGGGATCATGCTTTTATCGTGCGCCGTGAAAATACGCCGCTGCTGGCCATTCAGGAAGCACGCCGTTTTCTCGGGCATCCGGCCCAGTTCCAGTTATGTACCGATCAGGAATTTCATCAGCTGTTAAGCAGCAGTTTTGCCGGCGATACCGGGGAATCACAGCAGGTTGCGGCAGGTCTGGAAGATCATCCGGATTTACTCAGTCTGGCCGACTCGGTACCTGAAGCCGAAGATTTAATGGACCAGGAAGATGATGCGCCCATTGTCCGGCTGATTAATGCACTGCTATCCGAAGCCATTCGGGTCGGTGCGTCGGATATTCATATTGAATCGTTTGAAAAACGCTTATCGGTGCGTTTGCGGGTAGATGGACAATTACGTGAAATTGTACAGCCGCGTCGTGAGCTGGCGCCGTTACTGGTATCGCGGATTAAAGTCATGGCCAAACTGGATATTGCTGAAAAACGCATTCCGCAAGATGGCCGTATTTCGCTGCGACTGGCGGGCCGTGAAGTCGATGTACGGGTCTCAACCTTGCCATCTTCGCATGGTGAACGGGTGGTAATGCGTCTGCTGGATAAACAGGCCGGACGGCTGAACATGACCCATTTGGGCCTAATGCAAAATGATTATGACCGGCTAAAACAGCTGGTGCATCGTCCGCATGGCATTATCTTGGTGACTGGTCCAACCGGTTCGGGGAAAACCACCACCTTGTATGCAGCACTGTCGGACCTGAATGATGGCTCGAAAAATATTCTGACCGCTGAAGATCCGATTGAATATCAGCTGGAAGGGATTGGGCAAACCCAGGTCAACACCAAGGTCGATATGACTTTCGCCCGTGCTTTAAAAGCCATGCTGCGTCAGGACCCGGATGTGGTAATGGTCGGGGAAATCCGTGATCTGGAAACCGCAGAAATTGCGGTACAGGCTTCGCTGACTGGTCACCTGGTATTATCGACCTTGCACACCAATACTGCGATTGGCGCCGTAACCCGTTTAAAAGATATGGGCATTGAACCTTTCCTGCTGTCCAGTTCCCTGATTGGTGTGATTGCGCAGCGTCTGGTCCGAACCTTGTGCGCGCACTGCGCCACCTGGCATGATGCTGATGACTTTGAAAAAGAACTGTTTAAACCTGTCAGCAGTGCAGAGGTATTGCGCCTGCCGAAACCGAAAGGCTGTGAGCAGTGTGCGCATACCGGATTTACCGGTCGGACCGCCATTTATGAAATTGTGCCGGTAGATGATCACATGCGTCGCCTGATCCATGGCAATGCTGCAGAGTATGAACTGGAAAACTATGCGCGCCAGCAATCCGGTTCGATTCGTGAAGACGGTTTGCGTAAGGTGCTGGCCGGTAAAACCACGGTCGAAGAAGTATTACGCGTCACCAATGAAGCAGCAGACTAGCAGATTTGCAGAGTCTATTTAAAAAATCGTCAGTCCCTACCACAGGCTGACGATTTTTTGCATTAATAGGGCACGTAAGGGCGCCGTCGGATTGCCGGGATTGCGCTGGCTTTCATGAGTATAAAATGCCTGCCAGGCCTGCACCATCTCCAGGGTTAAACCTTGAATTTGCATCTGATGCACATCGGCAGCTGTGATAGAATCTAAACGCGCTTGCGCACCTTCCGGGCCGCTGCCCCAGCCAATTAGTCCTTGTCCAAAGGCCGGAAGATTCATCTGATTCGGTGTGGCTGGAACCGGCAGACGTGCCATCTCCGGATTGACCTGAGAATAAACCACAGGACGCATTTTTTCAGAAATACTCAGCTCGGCCAAGGCCAGTGTCGAGCACAGCAGCCCCAGACTGGTGATCACGATTTTAAACATCAGGATAATTTGTTGTTGAAAATAAGAATCATTATTATATGCAAGTTGAAAGCTTACGTCGATAACAATATCAGCGAGATCAAGGGAAAGACTTAATAATTGACTAACACGCGATGCTGCATTAAAGGCATTGACTCGCGTACCTGTTGCTGTTCTTTCAGGTCAAATTCGACTGTAATCAGTTGCGCGCCTTCGTCCTGCACCATGGCCAGTAATTGTCCACGGGAATTGGTCGCACCAGAATGACCCCAGGTTTGACGTTTTTCGCCGTGCCAGCCTTGCTGGGCAGCACCTAAAACCTGACACTGACTGTCCATGGCACGTGCTTGTAGCAGCAGCTGCCAGTGCATCTGGCCAGTGGTGTAGGTAAAAGCAGAAGGTGCTGTCAGAAGATTGGCGCCTTGTGCACGCAGTTTTAGCGCCAGTTCCGGGAAACGTAGGTCATAGCAGACCATCAGGCCAATATTGCCAAATGGGGTTTTGGCCACCACAACGTCTTGGCCCGGTTCAAAGAATTTGGATTCCTGATAACCCCCGACGGCATCACCCACCTGTACATCAAACAGGTGAATCTTGTCATAACGGGCTTCGGTTTTTTCCGGACTGATACACAGGCTGACAGTACGTACCCGGCCATCTTCAATGACTGAACCATCCGGGCGGAATGGACACGGCAGGGTACCCGCCACCAGCCAGATTTGATGCTGATGGGCCAGTTGTTCCAGACGTTGTTGAATAGATTCAAACTGGGCTGCAGTTTCGCGCTGCTTGCCGGCAGCAAAACAGATAAAATTTTCAGGAAGAACCAGCAGTTCACTGCCGGCGGCTTTACTCTGCTGAATCAGCTGCTCGACTGTGTTGAAATTGGCTTCAATATCATTTTGCGAGTTCATCTGTGCAACAGAAACGAAAGTCATGCAGGCATTCTCCCAAACTGAAAATTATACGTTTTGCTGATTAGACACCTGTTCCAAGTTGTCCTGTTCTTTTTGTAGCTGTTTGACCAGGGGTTCAAACATATTCTGGTTGCTGTCGTTGAGTTTCATCAGGGTTTTGTGGGCATCCAGTACGGTCGACAGCATATTGCTATGCGTCACATGCTCTTCAATCAGGGCACGGGTGCAGACACTCGGATCGCCACAGTAATTCAGAATCACAAACACCTGCCCCAAGCCCATGCTATTGGCCAGTGTGGTGATGTCCGGATTGGTCGACAGCATAACCGCCTGAATCTGATGTACCTGTTTAAGTTTTAGCCCGAGTTTTGCCAAAACACCCAAAACAGTACTGTCAATAAATGTGGTTTGAGTTAAATCGACAATGGCGCCGACCACATTGGTTTGCTGTTCAATTTTACTGAGTAGTTTGTCTAAACTGATACAAGATTGGGCACGCACTTCGCCGATCAGCTTGAAAATATGCGTTCCATCCAAACTTGCGTATTCAACATGACCTGTTGACATATAAATGCCATTTGCAGAGAAGGATAGATAAAATTATCCCATAGGGACACCACAGACTCAAGTGTCTGCTATGGACATAAGTCTAAGGATGGTTTTAAGTGGTTGATTAAGTGATTAATTCAGTCGGCACAAACTGAGGATGGCAATATCGTCGGCCACGTGTTCTGGCGCCTTAAAGGACTGATTCTGCAAGTGATAGACCAGTTGTTCAAACTGTTCATTGAGTCCACCAACATAGGGTTCCAGCGCACCATCTGAACAGATAATAAAGCGCGCCTGACGTGACAGCACGCATTCATATTCTTCTACTTCCAGGTCTTCGGTCAGGCCCAACGGGAAGCTGCTGGTGTTTAAGATTTTCGGTGGCTGATTTGGCTCAAAGATAATCGCAGGCGGATAATGTCCGGCACTGGACCAGCGCAGCTGATGGGTTTCCAGGTTTAAAATCCCGCTAATCATGGTGATATGCTTTTCAATATTTTCCTGTACCAGCATCCCGTTCAGTTTTTTCAGTAACTCGCGCGGGGTTTTGGAACGACCATGAAAAGCCGCCATCCACGAGGTTAATAAACTGCTGGTTACCCCATGGCCGGACACATCGGCCAGATAAAAAATCAGCTCTTTGTCACTAATTTTCCAGTAATCAAACCAGTCGCCGGATAAATAGGCCGAAGGCTGAAACAGGGTTTCAATTTCATAATTGACCAGTTCAATTGGGTTTGGCAGTAAACGTTTTTGTAACTCTGCAGCCGAGGGTAAATCACGGCTGTCCTGGTTGCGTTTATATTGCGCATCAATTTTAAGCAGGGCCTGCTGCGGCTCTGCTGGCAGTTTGCTCCAGATCCAGCCGGCCAGAGCGCCTTGTTCCCAGGCTTGCGACAGGGCCAGACCTTCATCTTCAAAGCCCAAAACAATGGTCGGTAAATTCCAGCGATGGGTTAAATAATCCTGTACATCGGCAATGGCAATGATGGTCTGATCATATAGGTCGATGTCATCTATGCGAATCATTTGCACACTGGGCAGTGTGTCAATCACCTGATCTAGATAGGGAATATCACGTGTGGGCTGAATGAAATACATAAATGTAGAATATAATCCTATGCGCTTTAGGGGATAGATGTACTATAACAATCAATGAATTACTAGGGGAAGTTGAACTTCCCGCCAGAAAGAAGTATTACAAATTATTCAGTGAGCGGTGCAACTGAATCAAAGTTTTCTTCATCTTCGATGTAGTCGTCTTCGACATCTTCAATAAATGAAATGCTCTCGGCCTCTAGGCCTTTTTTCTCGGCAATTTCAAAGTTTTTACGCTGCAGGTAAATATCACGGATGGCGGCATAGCGATCTCCTTGTAACACCTGTTCTACATCCAGAATCTGGGAGCGGGCATCAATGCCGCGTAAAGCCTGCTCGGTCCAGTACAGTCCATCATGATCTTCTAGAATGTATTTTTGTGGACGGGCCTGACTGTCAACCAGACGGCTAAAACCATCACGGAAGGTACTTGGGCCAATAATCGGCAAAACCAGATACGGGCCAGACGGCACACCGAAATAGCCTAAAGTGGTGCCAAAATCTTCATCTTCGGTTTCCATTCCCAAACGACGGGCCGGATCAGCCAGACCTAAAGTGGTGATGGTATTCACGGTAAAACGGCCCAGCGTTTTTGCCGCTCTGAGTGGACGGCCCTGAATCAGCTGGTTTACTGCATTCCATGGTTCACCCAGGTTTTTACGGAAGTTACGATAAGAACCACGCACATCGCCAGGAACTTTTTCTGTATATTGCACGGCCAGCGGACGGGCAATATTGCGGTCTAACACATCATTTAAAGCATAGACCTGACGGTTTAAAGGTTGCAGCGGATCTTTAACACTTTCCGGTTGTGCGGCATTGGCATTCACTTTCAAATCTTGTGCTTTAATATTTTTCAGCTCTTTTAAGGATTCAAAGCGTGAAGGGGCTTTGCTGGTTGCTGCAGATGAGTCTACTTCTGCTGTGGTGCGGGTAGAACTGTCTACTGCAGATTCATTGGCAAAAGCAGGGGAGGCCATCCCTAAAGTCAGCAGGCTAATCCATACATATTGTTGTTGACGCATAAAAGATCCTAGTGCTTTGAATACTGAAAGCAAAAAAGAGAAAGCAGAGTCATTCGACCCAGCGCACATTTTAAGAGAGTATTTAAACACTTTTGGCCGAAATTTATAGCTAAAAAAGGTAAAATGAATAAAAAATAATCGGATGATTAAATTTTTTTATCAAAGGGCTTGCAAGCGTAAATATTTCGCCTATAATGCACATCCATCGGCGGTGATGTTGATAAAAACTTGTTGATAAACAAGGGTTTAGCCAAAATGGTTGAGTTCTGGTTTAGGTGGTAAGTTTAGAAATAAAATCAACATTGCATGTTGACTTTCTAAAAATAGAGAGTAATATAGCCGACCTAGCTTGATGCTGACGAAGCATCGAGAAGATCATTAAGAGATTATGAAGAACAACTTGTGTGGATTTTTACTGGTTGATTAATCGAATATATTTTCATTAATTGATTGGTTTAAATTACTCGAAGTTTATTTGAGCGAAATTTAAGTCAGAAA
>NZ_VPCK01000026.1:0-23033 GCF_013418255.1 Acinetobacter sp. YH12155 | reverse complement strand
GACAATAGCAAGAGTGAACCACCTGATCCCTTCCCGAACTCAGAAGTGAAACCTCTTAGCGCTGATGGTAGTGTGGGGTTACCCATGTGAGAGTAAGTCATCGCCAGCTCATTATTCAAAATCCCCCTAGCTTAAACAGCAGGGGGATTTTTTTATGCAGAAAATTTATGTGCTTAAGAAAGTGGAATTTTTCGAGGACTGTTCTCTCCGTTTAAATAAGCTTTTAATCGGTTGAAATTGAAGCCTCCCATTTAACCGGAACCGGCGTATACTCATAACATAATTGGAGTGTATATGTCAGATTCCCAAAGCCAGACTCAGCAAATTGAGCACGATTCTCCTCAGTTTAAGGCCATTCTTCTCTCTTTGTTTTTGGCCGGTTTTGCCTCCTTTTCTGCCTTGTACTGTGTTCAACCGATGATGCCGATTCTGGCCCAGTTCTTTCAGGTCAGTCCGACCCAAAGTAGTTTTCCCTTATCTTTTTCGACCTTTGCTTTGGCCGCCGCTCTATTATTTACCGGCCTGATTTCAGATCGGGTCGGGCGTAAACCGATTATGGTCGTGGCATTGTTCTCTGCGGCCTTACTGTTAATAGCCAGTGCCTTATTGCCACAGTGGTCATTTTTTCTCAGCACCCGTGTCCTGATTGGCATGGCAGTCAGTGGGGTGGCCGCGGTGGCAATGACCTATATTGGCGAAGAAATTGCGGCCAAAGATGTTGGCTTTGCCATGGGCTTATATATTTCAGGCACCGCAATTGGCGGCATGAGTGGCCGTTTAATTGCCGGAGTCCTGGTGGATTTTATTTCCTGGCAACATGCAACTTTAATCATTGGTGTGATTAACCTGGCGATTGCGATTCTGTTTTACTGGCTGTTGCCCAATTCCCGGAATTTCCAGTCCTATCCGATTCAGTTATCGCGTTTTAAACAGGCCTTTGCCAAAAATCTGGCCGATCCAAAATTAAGAATTCTGTTTCTTCAGGGCTTTATTCTAATGGGATGCTTTGTCTCGGTATTTAACTACATGAGCTATCATCTGCTGGATGCGCCTTTTGCTTTGCCACAAACCTGGATCGGGCTGATTTCTGTGGCCTATCTGGCTGGAATTTACAGTTCACCACGGGCAGCACAGTGGGGACAAAAGTTTGGCCGGGAAAAAGTGTTACCGTTGATGCTGCTGGTGATGTGGGCCAGTCTGGCGCTAATGTTACTGAATCAGCTGGCGGTCGTGTTAGTCGGGCTGCTGATTTTTACCTTTGCTTTTTTTGCAGCACATTCTCTTTGTAGCAGCTGGGTGACGGTGCAATCATTACAGTATCGGGCGGTGGGTTCATCTTTATATCTGTTCTGCTATTACTTGGGCTCGAGCGTGCTCGGCAGTGGTAGCGGTCTGATCTGGGAGCGCTGGGACTGGCCTGGCTTATTGATCTTTATCGCAAGTCTGCTGTTGTTGGGCCTGATATTGACCCTATATCTGAAAAAATTAAGCAGCACTGCACCCACGGCACAGATTAAAAATTAAAAACTTGATTTTGTATAAATTATAATCAAGCAAGCCACTTGGAATTCATGCTAAAATACTCGGCTTTCATCTTTCGATCTTTTCTGATCTTCCATCTGCCAGCCGAGAATTGCTAGCCATGTCTACTGCTTATACCGCTCAAACCGCGCCGAAAGCGTTGTTTGATTACGACAAATATTGGGCGTCATGTTTTGAACCCGCGCCATTTTTGCCGATGTCACGCGAGGAAATGGACCAACTCGGCTGGGATAGCTGTGACTTTATTCTGGTCTGCGGCGATGCCTATATTGATCATCCATCTTTTGTATCCGGTATTATTGGCCGTGTGCTGGAAGCGCAAGGTTTCCGGGTCGGAATTATCGCGCAGCCTGACTGGACCAATGTCGAGGCCTTTCGTGCCTTAGGTAAACCGAATATTGCCTGGGGCGTCACCGCCGGCAATATGGACTCGATGATCAACCGTTATACCGCGGACCGCAAAATCCGCTCGGATGATGCCTATTCACCAGACAATGTCCCGAACAAACGTCCAGACCGTGCTGCAACCGTGTATTGCCAGCGCTGTCGTGAAGCCTTCCCGGATGTGCCGGTGTTGCTTGGCGGGATCGAAGGTTCACTGCGTCGTATTGCGCATTATGATTACTGGTCAGATAAAGTCCGTCGTTCAATTCTGATGGATTCAAAAGCCGATTTATTGATGTATGGTAATGGTGAACGTTCCATTATTGAAGTGATGCACCGTCTGGCTAAAGGCGAAAAAATTACCGATATCACCGATGTGCGCGGTACTGCCTTTATTATCAATAAACATAACCGTGCGGCCAAAGCCAAGTTTGTCGAAATCGCCTCCAATGATGTCGATACCATTGGCCGTGTCGATCCGATCATCAACCCCTATGTGATGACCGAAGATATTGATGGCTGTGAAGTTGAAAAAGAAAAGGGTAACAGCTTAAGCCAGTACCAGAATTTCCAGAAAGAAATAGTAGCCAATCCGATTGTCCGTGAAGGCGACAATCTGGATGCCGATACGCAGATTGTTCAGCTGCAACCGGCCTCAAAAGCCATTAAGCATAAACTGCCACCACGTGAACTGGCGGTTATTCGTTTGCCATCTTTTGAAGACGTGGTCAATGATCCGGTACTGTATGCACATGCCAACCGTATTCTGCATTTGGAAACCAACCCGGGCAACGCACGGGCCTTGGTGCAAAAACACGGCGAGCGTGATGTCTGGATTAATCCACCACCAATTCCATTGACCACTGAAGAAATGGACTATGTGTTTGACCTGCCATATGCACGTCTGCCACACCCGTCTTATGGCGATGCACGTTTCCCGGCGTTCGACATGATCAAGTTCTCGGTGAACATCATGCGTGGCTGTTTTGGGGGCTGTACGTTCTGTTCGATTACCGAACACGAAGGCCGTATCATCCAGAACCGTTCGGAAGAGTCGATTTTGCGTGAAGTGGAAAAAATCCGTGATACCGCACCGGGCTTTACCGGGATTATCTCGGACTTAGGTGGTCCAACCGCTAACATGTACCGCTTGCACTGTAAAGATCCGGAAATTGAAAAGAACTGCCGTAAGCCGTCCTGTGTATTCCCAGGCGTGTGTCAGAACCTGCATACCGATCATGCACCACTGACCCAGCTGTACCGTAAAGCACGTGCAATTAAAGGCATTAAAAAGATTTTGATTGGTTCCGGTCTGCGTTATGACCTGGCGGTACTGAATCCGGAATATGTGCGTGAACTGGTGACCCACCACGTTGGGGGTTATCTGAAGATTGCACCAGAACATACCGAAAAAGGTCCGTTATCGAAGATGATGAAGCCCGGTATTGGTACCTATGACCGCTTCAAGCAAATGTTTGATCGTTTCAGCAAGGAAGCCGGCAAGGAACAGTATCTGATTCCGTATTTCATCGCGGCGCATCCGGGCACCACCGACTACGACATGATGAACCTGGCGATCTGGCTGAAAAAGAATGGTTTCCGTGCCGATCAGGTACAGACCTTCTATCCATCGCCAATGGCCACCGCCACCACCATGTATTACACCGGTAAAAACCCGCTGGCCAAAGTGGCGCGTTATACCGAAGATGTCGATATTGTGAAAGGAGAGAAACGTCGTCGTCTGCACAAAGCCTTCTTGCGTTACCATGATCCAAACAACTGGCCATTGTTACGTGAGGCTTTAAAAGAGATGGGCCGTGCCGATTTGATTGGCAATTCCAAGCAGCATCTGATTCCAACCTATCAGCCGCAAGGTACGGAAGGGCAGTACCAGTCAGGGCGTAAGAAAAACTCGACCCTGGCCGGAGATTCACAGAAACGTACCGGTCAGCCTGGCAACCGTGGCCAAGGGCAAAATCAGGGTCAGTCGAATCGTCCGAAAAAAGGCCAGATGTTGACCCAGCATACCGGTTTGCCTCCACGTGAAACCGGCGAAAAACGTCCATTTGGCGGTGCAAAGGCCAAAGGTAAGTCTAAGCCAAAATCTCGTGCTTAAATCAGGAAAGGACGCCAAGTGCGTCCTTTTTCTGGTTCTCATTTTGTCGGATTTGTCAGACAATCGGTTTGAAAAGAATTGTGAAGCTCATAAAAGTTGGTATACATTAGCTTGAGGAAAAACAAGGAGATGGTTTTTCCTGGAAACTTGCTCTGCAACAGACTGTCAGTGTTTATGCATCTTTCGTCAGCATTGCTTTAAGTTTCTTAAATTTAACCTATTTATAATAAGCAAAACGTTATACTTGTATTTGAAAAATAATCGGTGAGATACCGAATAAATTATAAGAATAGAGTATTAAAGGATTAACCTCATGACTGTTTATATTATTCTCACAAGTCTTATTCTGGCAGGGTTGCTCATCATGGCAGCCAGGCATGCCATTCAGGCCAAACGCCAGACCGACAGTACCCTGAAACGCCGCGCTATTTTCAGTTTGAATGAGCAGCTGACCTATACCCGGCTGAAAGAAATTTTACCGACCCATACCGTGCTGACCCATGTGTCTTTTGATGCGCTACTGACCACCAAACTGCCGCGTACCCGCAATAAATACCGCAATATGGTGGCGGACTTTGTGGTGCTGGATGATGCTTATCAGGTACTGGCCGTGATTACCCTGGATGATACCCTGACCTTAAAACGTCAGCATATTCAGTATCAGAATGAATTGCTGCGGATGGCCGGTTATACCGTAATCAGCTTTGATCAGGTGCCGGAATATCAGCAGTTGCGTGAAGAATTTGGGTTACTGGAGGGCGCTGAAAATCTGGAGGCGCTTGATCTGCCAAAAAAGAAATTGGCGTTCTATCCGGCCTCAGCGCGCAGAATGGGCGCGTTGGGTTGAAAAAAAGCATCTAAACAGATGCTTTTTATCTCAAATTTTTATGGTTTAACCGCGACCACAGTCATTTCAACCAGGACTTCGGGCTGATACAGCTTGGCTTCCACACAGGTACGGGGCAGCGCTTCAATATCGGCGACCCAGGCATCCCAGATTTCATTCATGGCTGCATAGTCTTGCTCGATATCTTTTAAGAAAATCATGACTGACATGATATGACTTTTATCGGTGCCGGCTTCAGCCAGTAAACGGTCAATTATCTCAAGGGTCTGGCGGGTCTGACCGCGAATATCCAGGCTGGTGTCTTCTGCCAGCTGGCCGGCCAAATGCACCAGATGGCCTGAAATGGCAATTTCTGAATAGCGCTGTGCGACATGTAAACGTTGTACGGTCATAACAAAATCCTGTAGATGGGCAAGCAGCACCTTGGCTGCTCTGGCAATGTGACTATATTGCCATGAAGCGCCAGTACAGAACACCAGCGCTGCCGGAGTTGGTACAGAAATCCATCAATCTTGTGGCGATTTTGATTTGAAAAATGGGAATTTTAGGACGCAAAAAGCCGGTGATCTGAAGGGAATAGATCGGGATAATGCGATAGAAAATCAGATAAAAAGAAGAATGTACAACGAGGCGGGAGACGATACAGCCATCCATGGGAACGTCAGAGTTGTCCTGTAATATTCGGATAGATCATCACGCCAATCACAGGACAGCATGCTGAAAGTAAAGGTGATTTTCAGCATCTCAGCACATACATGGATAAATGTATTGCGCAGATAGATTACTCTAATTTTGCCCATTGTGAAGCGCATTTTGTATCATTTTTATTCTTTTGATCAATTCCTGCACAATTTTAAGCCTAAAGTAGACTGAGCTGCGGCTGCTGTGCTGGTGAAGACAGTTGATAAACCCCCACGCCAATCAGCCGGAACTTTTCTTGGGGCGAAATATGCATTTCCTCAATTAATAGCTGTAACGCCTGTGCCAGCTGCTGCGGATGAGTAAAAATATGCTGAAAGCTTTTGCTGTGCTGTAACACCTGAAAGTTTTTCAGTTTCAGTTTGACTGACACGCCGCGGGCACAGAGCTGCTTTTTTTCCAGACTGGCCCAGACCTGTTGCAGCAGCTGTGGCCAGTAGGGCGTGCATTGGCTGAGGACATAATCATCATCAAAGGTGATTTCTTTGGAAATCTGCTGGCGTTTGCGTTCGGCCTGAACGGGGCGCTCATCAATGCCTTGTGCATATAAAAACAGGCGTTTGCCATATTTGCCAAAACGTTGAATCAGCAGGCCTTCTTCGACCTGTTGCAGATCGCCCAAGGTTTCCAGACCCAAGGCCTTCAGCTTTTCCTGCATGACCTTGCCCACGCCCGGAATTTTCTTTAAGGGTAAATCCTGAATAAAGGTCTGCACCTGCGAAGGCTTGATCACGCAGAGGCCATTCGGTTTATGCCAGTCCGAGGCAATTTTGGCCAGAAATTTATTGGGTGCCACGCCGGCAGATGCAGTCAGGCCGGTGGTTTGAAAAATATCTTCGCGGATGCGCATTGCCACTTCTGTGGCGCTGGGGAGTTGCTGCAGGTTTTCGCTAACATCCAGATAGGCTTCATCGAGCGACAGCGGTTCAATAATCGCGGTATATTTTTGAAAAATTTGATGGATTTGTGCCGACACTTCCCGGTATTTCTGAAAATTCGGTTCCAGTACAATTACCTGCGGGCATAGTTTCCGGCCCTGACTCATCGACATGGCTGAGCGCAGCCCAAACACCCGTGCCGGGTAGGACGCGGCCACAATCACTGCACGCGGATGATGTGATGCCACCACCACCGGCAGATGTTGTAATTCTGGACGCTCTTTTAGCTCGACCGAAGCATAGAAAGCATCCATATCAATATGAATGATTTTTCTCATGGCACCATCTTAACGCGCGACATCCGTGGCTGTCATTAGCGGATAAGCATACGGTTGATCGAGCAGCAGCACCTGGGTTTGCTGTTGTGCTGCGGCCTTGATCACGGTATTCAGACTCTTCGGGGTATTATCGGCCAGATGTGGTAAAAACTGTAGTGGCTGTTCTGGCGGCTGGAAAAAATCATCCCAATGGATGGGAATCAGCACCTTGGGTTTCAGGCGCTGCAAGGTTTCTGCCAGATACTGCTGCTGATACTGTTCCGGTTGCCTGGACAGCTGGGCAATGCCCAGAAACAGATGATCGACCTGTAGCTGTTTGAGCTGTTCGGGAATAAAACCGGTGCTGGCCTTGACCAGACTTTTATGACCTTCATATTCAATCAGATAGTCAAAGCTATGGCCTTCTTTAAACTCCGAAAACCGTGCCGGCAGGCTCAGTGGCTGCTGGATTTCCTCACCCAGATCATTATTCACTGCAGTTGGCGGAGTATGCTGGGACGGGAAAGCGGTGACAGTAAAGTTGCCAATCTGCATCGGTTGTAAAGGTGCCAGCTGCTGTAACTGGCTTTCGGGCAAGTGAGCACCACGGGCAATATTCAGCGTGCTTCGGGAACCAATAATTTTAGCCTGCGGCAGCAATTGGCCAAGTAGAGGGATATCCAGCGCATGGTCATAATGCGAGTGTGTCACCAGAATGGCTTGCGTTCGTTGCAATTGATGGAGCTCAATCGCATGTTCAATTACGATTGGCTGGCTGTTAATTTGACCAAACATCAGCTGACTCAGACTCGGCCGGCTAAAGAAGCCATCAATCAACAGCTGTTGCTGGCCATCATCAAACAGTAAGGTCGATACACCAAAGAATTTGACCGTGTAGCCCGCTGGTGCGGTTGCTGCCGGCTGATACAGCCATGGCTGGAAATCCTGCACTTTGCCGGAGGGCTGCAGCATATAGATGATGAGTGCAATCAGCAGTAACATCAGGCCAAGCAGACCTGACAAAATTTTGTATTTCAGTGTCATTCGCACAATATTCCTGTCAGCTTTTATTTTTATCTTGTTGGTATGAGTATTAAGGGGTTGTATCCACGCTATTTTTAGATGGTTCCACAATCTGGTTGGCCTTAAGAAACTGTTGCCAGTCCTGTTCATCGCCATAAAAGGCATTCAGATCGACCGGAGTGGCAATGCCGGTAATCTGGCCACGATTGCTATATTGCCAGAACAGCCAGTCGGGATTACCGCTTAAGGCCGGTTTACCCTGATATTCGCGTACCCACAGCGGCACCTGCGGGAACTGATTGACCAGTACAATATTATAAAAATTCCTGGAAATGTAAAAAATCGGCTGTTTGCCATAGTGCTGTTGCAGCGCGTCATGCATCACCCCAATTTCATGCAGCAACTGTTCCCGGGTATAGGTGTTGATGCAGTTGCTGTCGTATTCCAGATCAATCACTGGTGGCAAGCTGTTGGCCTGTTTCGGAACGCTGTCGATAAAATTCTGTGCCTGCACCTGACCATTACGACACAGCCGATAAAAATGATAGGCGCCGACCAGAAAGCCCTGTTCATGCGCGGCCAGCCAGTTATCCTGAAATTTACGGTCTTTAAAATCGCCGCCTTCAGTGGCTTTTAAATAGACGAAACGGTATTTTTCCGGCGAAATCCTGTGCCAGTCAATCTGCTGCTGATGATGCGAAACATCAAAGCCCTGAATCGGATAGTCCTGTGCGGTGGCTGGCCGGGTATGCAGAACGCCCCAATACAGCAAGGCCGCCATCAGCACCACGCCGCAGATGGCCACCGCAGCATAAGTCAGGGGCTGGACAGAACGGCGGGCAGGGCGTGCAGACATAGGCAAGGCAGATCTTCAGGGTTCAATTTTGATCATAACGCGAAGCCTGCGCGGCGGCTAGCGTTCTACGCGGCTTTAGACCGGGGTGTTTTTTGGAATTTTCCAGAAAATCATTGCAGCCAGCAGGTTGATACTGCCCAGACAGATCAGGCTGGCATGGAAGGCTGCGACCACCTGTTCCGGTCCCCAATAGGCACTAAACAGGTTGACCAGCGTTCCGGCCAAGGCCACGCCAATACTCATGGACAGCATCATGATCATCGACAGGAAACTGTTGCCGCTGCTGGCATCTTGCTGCGGCAAATCTTTTAGGGTCAGGGTGTTCATGGACACAAACTGCAGTGAATTAAGCAGACCAAAAATAAAGAAATGCAGCGCACGTAGCCAGATGGGGGTGTCGGCCGTGGTCAGGGCAAAACTGGCGATACAGGCCCCGACCAGCAAGGTATTGGTGATCAGTACCTGACGATAACCAAAGCGCTGAATCAGCTGGCGGATAATCGGTTTTGAGGCCAGCGAACCGAGTACGGTCGGAATCATCATCAGGCCGGTCACAAAGGGCTCAAAGCCAAAGGCCAGTTGCAGCATCAGCGGCAGTAAAAAGGGAATTGAATTGCCGGCCAGCCGGGCAATCGAGTTCCCAAGAATCCCGATTGCATAAATCCGGTGCCGGAACAGCTTGCTGCGAAACAGGGCATTCTGATGGGTATGCGCATGATAGGCATACAGGCCGGCACTCAGCAGACCGAGCAGGACCAGCGCAATGCTCCACCACAGCGAGTACAGCGGACTGGCCACGTTTTCAATGCCCAGTGACAGCCCGACCATGGCAATCAATAACAGGATAAATCCCCAGAAATCAAATTGCGGCACGCTCGGCTCGGTAATATTTGGCATGGCTTTAAAAGTAATCAAGACCCCTAAAATGCCAATCGGCAGATTGATTAGAAAAATCCAGTGCCATGAGGCGACTTCCACCAGCCAGCCGCCCAAAGTAGGTCCAATTAAGGGGCCGATCAGACCGGCCAGACTCATCAGGCTCATGGCCGATAAAAACTGGGTGCGGGGAATGATTTTTAGCATCGCCAGACGACCAACTGGCAATAAGAACGCACCGCCAATGCCTTGCAGTACCCGGTAAAACAGCAGTTCATTCAGGCTGCTGGCATAGGCACAGCCAATGGAGGCCAGGGTGAAAATCACAATGGCGGAAAAATAGGTGTTGCGCACGCCAAAACGGTCGGCCAGCCAGCCACTCAAGGGAATACAGGCCGCCACTGACAATACATAGGCCACCACCACGCTGTGCATTCGCAGCGGATCTTCCTGCAAATTCTCGGCAATGGCCGGCAACGCGGTGTTGATGATGGTGGTATCCAGGCCCTGCATAAAAAAGCCAATCGACACCAAGAGCACTAACAATCTGAATTCGGGTTGCAGGGCTTGATGGGTTGGCGTGGCAGTCATAATTAGCGGGCATGGTGGAATTTTGCCTAGTGTAAAACAATCTGGCGCGGATGTCGTATCTAAAGCGTTGCCGCGTGACGGCCTGACCCTGTCAGAAAACTGCAATCAAAACGTCATGGCACTGCAACCGGATGTTTATAAATTGTTCATATTCTAAACACTATCAAATTAAACCTATGAAATTAAAATTGAAATCACTTTGGGTGGCCATGTTGGCCGTGGGAATGGCAGCGTGTAACAGTGATGATGATCAGGTCAGTCCCGCACCGGTCGATCCAACCCCAAATACCATTGAACTGAGCAAAATTGGGGCCTATCAGTCGGGCATTTTTGCAGAAAGTGCCGCAGAAATTCCGGCCTATGATGCCGCCAGCAAACGTCTGTTTGTGGTCAATGCGCAGGCCGGGGTGCTGGATGTACTCGATTTAAGCCAGCCAAATCAGCCGGTTAAAATTGCCGAGATTCAGGTCCATGATATTGCCGAAGGCGCAGAAGTAAACAGTGTCGCGGTGCATAACGGTATTGTGGCAATTGCGATTCAGGCTGCCGTCAAAACCGATCCGGGTTATGTGGCGCTGTATCAGGCCAAAGATCTGAGCAAACTGGCGCATGTGCAGGTCGGTGCCTTACCGGATATGCTGACTTTTAGCCCGGATGGTCAAACCCTGCTGGTGGCCAATGAAGGTGAGCCATCTGATGATTATCAGGTTGATCCGGAAGGTTCAATTTCCGTGATTCAGCTGAGTAATTTAACAGCGCCTGTGGTCCGCACTGCAGACTTTAAAGCCTTTAATGGACAGGAAGCGGCGCTGCGTGCCCAGGGCGTGCGTATTTTCGGGCCAAATGCGACCGCGGCGCAGGATTTTGAACCGGAATATATTACGGTATCGCAAGATGGCAAAACGGCTTGGGCTGCATTGCAGGAAAACAATGCGCTGGCCAAAATTGATGTGGTCAATGCCAAAGTACTGGCGGTGTATCCATTGGGCTTTAAAGACCATGGTCTGGACGGCAATGGCATGGATGTCAGCGATGCCGATGGTGTTGATGGAACGGGCAGTATTAAGATCCAGACCTGGGCCAATGTGCGCGGTCTGTATATGCCAGATGCAATTGCCAGCTTTGATGTGGCCGGCAAAACCTATATCGTGACCGCCAATGAAGGCGATGCGCGCGCCTGGGGCGAAGACACACCAGAATATTTTAATAACGACACCAGCAAAGGTTTTGTTGAAGAATGGCGAGTGAAACATCTGGTACATGCCGATGGCTTTGCCCGCCGTTTAGGCGATGATTTACCGGCACACTTAAGCCAGCTGGCCAAAGGTGCCGAGCTGAATCCGGATAATTTTGGTTACTGCGGTGCCACGGCAGGCAATGCTGGTGACTGCCGTAAAGATCATCTGCTGGGTCGTCTGAATATTACCTGGACTGAAGGCTACCAGAAAAATGCCGATGGTACGCCAAAGCTGAATGAACGCGGCAATCTGGTATATGACCATCTTTATAGTTTTGGTGCACGCTCGGTCAGTATCTGGACAGAAAATAGCGCGCAAAACGGTCTGGAACGGGTCTGGGATTCAGGGGATGATTTTGAGCAGTACATTGCCGAGCATCATCCGGAAATTTTCAATGCCAACCATGAAGAAGCAGGCATGGATAACCGCAGTGACAACAAAGGCCCTGAACCTGAAGGCGTGACGCTGGGCCAGATTGGCAGCAAAACCTTTGCCTTTATTGGTCTGGAACGTGCTGGCGGGGTGATGGTCTATGATGTATCGACTCCATCTGCACCAAGTTTTGTGCAGTATCTGAATAGCCGTGAGATGAGTGCGAGCACTGAACAAATTGAGCTGGGGCAGGCCGGTGATTTAGGCCCGGAAGGTCTGGTCTTTATTGAGGCAAAGGACTCGCCTAATGGCCAGCCATTACTGGTGGTGGGCAATGAAGTCAGCGGCAGCACCGCGGTATATCAGCTGAACCTGAAATAAGTGAGCAAAAAAGAGAAAGGGCACTACGGTGCTCTTTTTTTATTTTAAATTTTTATTGTCACTAAAATGTCATAGAACTGAAATAGTATTGTCATCATTTTAAGCTAATGCCAGCCCGATAGGGGGTGGTGTTCCCTTTTTGAACATAGGCTTTGTTCTTATGACAATTGAACTTTTAATGGTAATCGGCTTCTGTTTGGCGGCCTATTCTATTGTCGGAAATGATGTACCTCAAACCTTAGGGACTTTTATTTCTTCTAACTCCCATCGTCCTTGGTGGGTACTGTGGGTGTATATCAGCAGTATCCTGGTTGTGGTCTTGGTCTATGGCTGGTATGCATCGGGCGTCGGTGATGCCTCTTATGGGCGACTGGAAACCATTCCGTTCCCTGAAGGTGGAATTACCTGGCTGTATATTGTGCCGCCGGTTTTACTGTTGCTACTGACCAAATATGGTATTCCGGTCAGTACCACCTTCCTGGTGTTGACCATCTTCTCTCCTGCGAGCTTGGGCTCGATGATGGTCAAATCCATGATGGGCTATGCCGTGGCCTTCCTGGCGGCGCTGATCATCTATCGTTTTGTGGCTAACAAAATGACGGTGTACTTCAACCAGACCAAAGATCAGGAACATTCGACCAAATGGGTGATTCTACAATGGTTATCTACCGGTTTCCTGTGGAGCCAGTGGCTGATTCAGGATCTGGCCAACATCTTCGTGTATGTGCCGCGTCAGGTACCGTTTGAATTCCTGATGTTTGCCATTACGGTCTTTGTGATCTTGCTGGGGGTTATTCTGTACCAGCGTGGTGGTGCCATCCAGAAGATTGTCGATACCAAAACCGATGTTACCGATGTACGTGCTGCGACCATCGTGGACTTTATCTATGCAGTGATCCTGCTGGTTTTCAAAGAGTGGAGCAATATCCCGATGAGTACCACCTGGGTATTCCTGGGTCTGTTGGCCGGTCGTGAATTTGCCATCTCAATGATTGTGAACGGGGTCAGCAAATACCGTACCTCACGCAATGTCAGCAAAGATGCGATGAAACTGATGTTTGGTCTGGCCATGTCGGTATTCCTGGCGACCACTTTGCCATGGTTCTATAACCTGATTTCAGGCTAAGCCTGGACTGAACATCAAGTACAAAAAAAGCGAGCTTCGGCTCGCTTTTTTCTTTCTGGATTTTTGGGTTCAAGCGCTTTAAATGGCAACGTGCTGTGGGGCATCCAGATTATGCAAGGCAGTCAGGATTTCATCGGCATGATTGCAGATAATCAGCTTGGCGCGGTGCTGCGGCGGCAGGAAGCCTTCAGTCACGGCATGGTCAAGTTGGGCAATTAGCGCATTATAGAAGCCATTGACGTTATAGAGCATCATCGGTTTTTGATGCTGGTTCAACTGGCCCCAGGTGGCAATTTCCAGAATTTCCTCAAAGGTGCCCAGTCCGCCCGGCAAGGCCACAAAGGCGCTGGCACGTTCGGCCATGAGGGCTTTACGTTCATGCATGCTGTGTACAATATGCAATTCGGTCAGACGATGATGGGCAATTTCATAATCCAGCATAAATTCCGGAATCACACCTACAGTTTCACCACCGTGATCAACCACGGCATCGGCGACCTGACCCATTAAACCGATACTGGCGCCGCCATAGACCAGACCAAAGCCATTTTCCGCCAGACGGCGTGCCAGTGCCACGGCCTTTTCCTGATACACCGGTTTATTTCCAGAACGTGAGCCGCAATATAAAGCAATTAAAGGTTGTGTTGTTTTAGGAGAAGGATATTTTAAATTATCAGTCATTTTTACTACGCTATTCATGATTCTTGTTTCACCTTAACATGTTCTTTTTGTCTGCTCTAGCTTATGCAAAAAATATGACAAACAATGCCAGCGCCGTGCAGTGTGATTGCAAAGAATTGTTAAAGCATGCAGCACAACCGTGATCAGGCCAAAAAAAGAGTGATTCTGGCGCCAATCTTTTCTATACTGAAATTGTGTTTGACAACAATAGAACCGTCATGGGTAGTGGACACTATTGCACCATACAACAACAGCCGCTTTTAATCTCTTTTCTTTTCCCTTTCATTCCCCAGGTTTTGAAACAGCCGGCCTTGGCTGTCGCACAGCCAAAACGATACTCGTGGAGCATCGCCCATGATTTTTGAATGGATGTCTGATCCAGCCGCATGGGTGGGTTTGCTGACCCTGATTATTCTGGAAATTGTGCTGGGTATTGATAACCTGGTGTTTATTGCCATTCTGGCTGAAAAATTGCCGCCAGAACAGCGTAATGCCGCGCGGGTGGTCGGGCTGATTCTGGCTTTAGGCATGCGCCTGATTCTGCTGGCTTCAATTGCTTGGGTGGTCACCCTGACCAATCCGCTGTTCCATATTTTTGATCATCCGTTTTCGGGTCGTGATCTGATCTTGCTGTTTGGTGGGGTGTTCCTGCTGTTTAAAGGCACCATGGAGCTGCGTGAGCGTATTGAAGGCAAGCCGCAGCTGAAAGAAGAAAATCCGGTACACGCCACTTTCTGGATGGTGATTGTGCAGATTGTGGTGCTGGATGCGGTGTTCTCGCTCGACAGTGTGATTACCGCGGTCGGTATGGTCAAAGAGCTGTCGGTGATGATGATCGCGGTGACCATTGCCATCGGTATTATGCTTTGGGCCTCTAAACCGCTGATGGATTTTGTCAACAAACATCCAACTGTGGTGATTCTGTGCCTGTGCTTCCTGATGATGATCGGTTTCTCGCTGGTGGTGGAAGGTTTCGGTTATCACATTCCAAAAGGCTATTTATATGCCGCGATTGGTTTCTCGGTGATGATCGAGTTCCTGAACCAAGCCATGCGCAAAAATCAGGAAAAAATGGTCACCACCACTGACCTGCGTTATCGCACTGCTTCCGCGGTGATGCGGATGCTCGGCGGCAAACCGAACGGGCCGGAACCGGAGCATCCAAGTCCGGAAGAAGTGCTGGCCACACGTGCTTTTGCCGATGAAGTCTTTGCCGAAGAGAACAGCGTTTACCATACCGTGATGGTGCAGGGCGTACTCAGTCTGGCCGAGCGTCCGGTAAAATCGGTGATGACCCCGCGACCGGAACTAGAATGGCTGGATTTAGATGAAGACCAGGATAGCATTCAGGCCCAGCTGATGAATACCTCGCATTCACGTTTAATTGTGGTGCATGGCGAGCTGGACAATATTGCCGGGGTGGTGCTGACCCATAAGGTCATGAATGAATTTATTGAAACCGGCGTACTGAATTTTGAAAAACATCTGCGCGAACCGGTGATTGTGCATGAAAATGCGCAGGTATTGATGGTGATGGAACAGCTACGTCAGGCGCCGCTGCAAATGGCAATTGTGCTGAACGAATATGGCTCGATTGAAGGTGTGGTCACCCCGATTGATGTGCTGGAAGCCATTGCCGGTGAATTTCCGGATGAAGATACCCTCGACGCGGTTGCAGAAACCCTGGAAGATGGCAGCCTGATGCTGGATGGCTCGACTGATATCCGCCATGTCTCGTTATTGCTCGGTCGTGATCTGGTTAATGAGCTGGAAGAATATTCGACCCTGTCGGGTTATATCCTGTTCCATCTCGGCCGTTTGCCGGAAAATGGCCAACGTCTGCTGGCCGATGATCATATTTTTGAAGTGGTCACCATGGACGGGCATAAAATCGAGAAGGTGCATGTGCTGCCGCAGCCGCCAGCCGAGTAGCACTCAGAATATTCCTGTTTTCTGGTTCAGTTCCGTTAAAATAGCCTGCATTGTCAGGCTATTTTTTTGGAAAAAATTTATGTCAGAACAGCCTTGTCCTTGTGGCGCTGGGTTTTATCACAGTTGTTGCCAGCCTTTGCATTTAGGTCAGCAGCAGGCCCAAACTGCCGCTCAGCTAATGCGTTCACGCTATAGTGCCTTTGCCTTGCAGCAGATTGATTATATTGTCAAAACCACCGCACTTGGTCAGCAGCAGGCTCTGGATGTGGCCGCTATTCGGGACTGGAGCAGCGCCAACCAGTGGTTAAAACTGGAAATCGTAAGTGCTCAGGAAAAGCTGGACAAAAGCCATGCCCAGGTCGAATTCAAGGCCTATTATCATGATGGCAACCAGCCGCAGATACATCATGAAGTATCGCATTTCGTCAAACATCAGGGTGCGTGGTATTTTCTTGATCCGACCACCGATCAGCAGATTACCATGAAACAGCCCTGTATCTGCGGTTCGGGCAAGAAATTTAAGCAATGTTGTGCGCAATTTTTATAACATTTGCCGTATTTTCGCTTATGATAACGCGCATCAATTCCCCTAGTGAAAGAAGGGCAGTTCATGTTGCTGTTGGTCATTTATATTATTGCCATTACTGCAGAAGCAATGACAGGTGCATTGTCGGCAGGACGGCGAAGCATGGACTGGTTCGGGGTGACCCTGATTGCCTGTGTCACCGCACTGGGCGGCGGCTCGGTACGTGATGTATTGCTGGGCCATTATCCTTTAACCTGGGTCAAGCATCCGGAATATCTGGTCCTGACCTGCGCGGCAGCCTTTGTCACCATTTTAATTGCCAAATGGATGCGCCATCTGCGTTCCATCTTCCTGGTGCTGGATGCCTTGGGCCTGATTGGCTTTACCATTATTGGCTGCCAGATTGCGCTGGAAATGGGCCACGGTTTTGTGGTGTCGGCGGTGGCCGGTGTGCTGACCGGCGTCTCGGGCGGGATTCTGCGTGATATTCTGTGTAATGATGTGCCGCTGGTGTTCCGCCGTGAGCTGTATGCCAGTATCTCTTTTGTGTCGGTGATCTGCTATTGGGTCTGTATTGAAATTGGCCTGTCGCTAGAACTAACTGTTATCGCCACGCTGATTTTTGGTTTTACCTTACGTTTAATTGCGATCTATTTTGGTCTGGAAATGCCAAAATTCATTTATAAGGATGATGATGAGCAGTCGGCCTCATCCAAAGATGCCTCCTAGCCACAAATCTCCTATAAATTAAACGGCATGACCGCTATCCAGAGAGCGGTCATTGTCTTTAAAATCAAAGCTGATTGCTGTTGTCATAACAATAACCAGGCGCGCCATCCGCGTTTTCCTCTCCACCCTGTCAGAGCGTTTATTATGGATCTAGTTTCTCGTGTACAACGCTTACCGATTGGTAAGTTCCACTATACCTTGCTATGGGTCATCGGACTGGGCTGGATGTTTGATGCCATGGATACCGGTTTAATCTCCTTTATTCTGGCCAAAATGGCGGAAGACTGGCAAATGAGCCCGGCAGAAAAAGGCTGGGTGGTGTCAATTGGTTTTGTTGGCATGGCCATTGGTGCGGTGTTCTCCGGCGGGTTGGCCGACCGGATTGGGCGTAAAACCGTATTTGCCACGACCCTGGTGATTTATAGCCTGGCCACAGCGGCCTGTGCCTTTGCCCCAAATTTAAGCTGGTTACTGTTTTTCCGCTTTATTGTCGGTTTAGGGCTGGGCGGGCAGTTGCCGGTTGCGGTGACTTTGGTCAGTGAATATATTCCGGCGCATGTGCGGGGCCGTTTTATTGTGCTGCTGGAAAGCTTCTGGGGGCTGGGCTGGCTCTGTGCGGCGCTGGTGTCTTATTTTGTGATTCCGACCTTTGACTGGCATATGGCCTTTTTAATTGGTGGTTTGCCGGCGCTCTATGCCTGGGTCATCTGGAAAAAAGTACCGGAATCGGTGCCGTATTTAATTAACCGCGGCCGGGTCGAAGAAGCGCACAAACTAGTACAAAGTCTGGAACGTCGCTGCGGCGTCGAGGTGATTGAACAGCTGGAAGTGAAACCGGTGGCAGCCAAACAGAATATTTCCTTTGCCCAGCTGTGGTCGGGGCCATTTGCACGCCGTACCCTCATGCTGTGGCTGATCTGGTTCGGCATTGTCTATTCCTACTATGGCATTTTTACCTGGCTGCCAAGTCTGCTGGTCAAGGAAGGCTATACTATTGTGCAGTCCTTTGAATATGTGCTGATCATGATTCTGGCGCAGTTGCCGGGTTATATTGCGGCGGCCTGGCTGGTAGAAAAACTTGGCCGAAAAGCCACACTGGCCGGCTTTATTGGGCTGTGTGCGGTATCAGCCTACTTCTTTGGACAGGCCAGCAGCGTCGGCATGATCGTGTTCTGGGGTTGCCTGATGTCCTTCTTTAACCTAGGCGCCTGGGGTGTGCTTTATACCTATACGCCGGAACAGTATCCAACCAATATCCGTGCCTTTGGTTCCGGCTGGGCTTCGGCGGTGGGCCGTATGGGCGGTATTGTTGCGCCTTTGGTGGTGACCCAGATGATGGTGATGCACAACGGCTTTAGCTATGTATTTATGATGTTTACCGCGGTGCTGCTGGCCGTGGCACTGGTGATTGTGCTGCTGGGTGAGGAAACCCGCGGCAAGACCCTGGAGTCGATTGGTTTATAAGCAGCCGCTCATACAGACAATGCAAGATGCGCTGGCTATTGTGCCGGCGCATCTTTTTTATTTCTGGAATATGTTTTTCAACGCGCAGTCAGACTTGTGTATTTTTCAGTTGATTGACGCGCCTAAAATGGATATTTTTACGCCATAAGACATAAATTGTCGCAGAGTGTGATCGGCTACCCTTGTGCTGGCCGCGGCTGCGGCATAGCATAAGAACGTCAAAACTATAACGCATTAATTTAGGATTACAGGTTGTTATGACAAGCCTCGCGCATCATGCGACAGAAAACCGTTCCGTAGCAGAATTTACTGAACAAGCATATCTCAGCTATGCCATGTACGTGATTATGGACCGTGCATTGCCTCATATCAGCGATGGCCTGAAACCGGTACAGCGCCGTATCGTCTATGCCATGAGCGAGCTGGGTCTCAAGCCAAGCAGTAAACCAAAAAAATCTGCACGTACGGTCGGTGATGTGCTGGGTAAGTACCATCCGCATGGTGACTCGGCCTGTTATGAAGCCATGGTGTTAATGGCGCAGCCGTTTAGCTATCGTTATCCATTTATTGAAGGGCAGGGCAACTGGGGTTCACCGGATGATCCAAAATCCTTTGCCGCAATGCGTTATACCGAAGCCAAATTATCCGCATATAGTGACCTGTTACTGTCTGAACTCGGTCAGGGCACCTGCGACTGGCAGGACAACTTTGATGGTTCCCTAAAAGAGCCAGTGACCTTGCCGGCACGGGTTCCAAATATCCTGCTCAATGGCACCACCGGCATTGCCGTGGGGATGGCCACCGATATTCCGCCGCACAACTTGCGCGAAATCATTAAAGGCACCATCGCCCTGATCCGTAATCCGAATTTAAGCGATAGCAAGGTCGCAGAATATATTCCTGGTCCGGATTTACCGACCCGGGCTGAAGTAATTACCCCGCCAGATGAACTGTTAAAGATTCAGACCACTGGACGCGGCAGTTATCGCATGCGTGCGGTGTATACCATTGAAAAAAATGAAATTGTTATCAGTGATTTGCCGTATCAGGTGTCTGGCTCAAAAGTCATCACCCAGATTGCCGACCAGATGCAGGCCAAAAAACTGCCGCTGGTGACCGATGTACGGGATGAATCGGACCATAAAAATCCGACCCGACTGGTGATTGTGCTGCGTTCCAACCGGATTGATGCCGATGCGGTGATGAGCCATCTGTTTGCAACCACCGATCTGGAATCAAGCTATCGGGTCAACATGAACATGATTGGTGCCGATGGTCGTCCACAGGTGAAATCGATTCGCCAGATTTTATTGGAATGGATCGAGATTCGTAAACATACCGTCACACGCCGCCTGCAATATCATCTGAACAAGATTGAAAAACGCCTGCATATTCTGGCCGGCTTGCTGATTGCCTATTTAGACATTGATACCGTGATCCGCATTATCCGCGAAGAAGATCATCCCAAAGCAGAGCTGATGGCGCACTTTGGTATTGATGAGATTCAGGCTGAAGCCATTTTGGAACTCAAGTTGCGCCATCTGGCCCGACTGGAAGAAATGGAAATCCGTCGCGAACAGGAAGAACTCGAGACCAAAGCTGCCACAATTCGTGAACAGTTGGCCAATCCGGAATCATTAAAAAACCTGATTATTACGGAGTTAAAAGACGACGCCAAAAAGTTTGGTGATGACCGCCGTTCACCAATCGTGCAGCGCGCTGAAGCCACTGCCATTAATGAACAGGACATGCTGCCGGCTGATCCGGTAACCGTGGTGCTGTCTGAAGCTGGCTGGATTCGCTGTGCCAAAGGCCATGATGTCGATGCCGAAAACCTGAATTTCCGCGCTGGTGACCAGTATTTAAGTCACGCCCAAGGCAAATCCAACCAGCGTGCCTATGTGCTGGATGACACTGGACGCAGTTATGGTGTGGCCATTAACAGCCTGCCATCGGCGCGTGGTTTGGGTGAACCGCTCAGTTCACGTTTATCACCGGCCAGCGGGGTCGGCTTTAAACAGGTGTTTGTGGCAGAAGATCAGGCTGAAATTCTGGTCATGAGCAGCAAAGGTTATGGCTTTAAAACCCAAGCCAAACAGCTGGATACCAATGCCAAAGCCGGTAAGGCTTTCCTGAGCCTGTCTGAAGGCGCCAGCGTGATGAATCTGCAAACTATTGAGCAGTTCAGTCATGTTGCGCTACTCAGTTCTGCCGGCCGTTTACTGATTGTTGATCTGGCAGAATTACCGGTGCTGAACAAAGGTAAAGGTAATAAATTGATACAACTTGAACCGAAAGATCAGATTGTATCCATGACAATGCTAAATTTAGATGAAATAATTCAAGTGTTTGCAGGACAACAGCAGTTAAAATTAAAAGGTGATGACTTGCAGAAGTATATCGGTAAGAGAGGAACTAAGGGACAGCTTTTACCACGGGGATATCAAAAAGCAAATAAACTGTTGATTCAGAGATAAGACTAGCGTTGTTTACATAAAATACGTTATATATGAATCGAATTCGTGAAAATGGATCCACTGCTGTACATAAACAAGCCAAAAAATGAAGTGCGGCAGTGTATAAAACAGTTGAATACTAAGGATTACTGATTGGAGAGATTGGCATTATGGAAAAAATTTGGTTTGAAGAATACCGAAAGACAGGGATTCCAGAAACTGTAGAGTTGCCACCGGAGAATACGTCACTGGTTGATATCTTTGAACGTAATTTCCAGAAGTTTGGTTCACGTGATGCCTTTATCTTTATGGATAAAGTGCTGACCTTTGCTGAACTGGAAGAAGCAAGCCGTAAATTTGCAAGCTATTTGCAAGGTCTGGGCTTGGCCAAAGGCACACGTGTTGCAGTGATGATGCCAAACGTTCTTCAATATCCAGTGGTGGCATTGGGTGTATTCCGTGCCGGTCTGGTGCTGGTGAATGTAAACCCGCTGTATACCTCACGTGAACTTGAGCATCAGTTAAATGACTCTGGCGCAGAAGTGCTGGTGATTATTGAAAACTTCGCTTCTGTATATCAGGCGATTCTGGGTAAAACCCCAGTCAAGCACGTCGTGGTTGCCTCTGTGGGTGACATGCTAGGCACCTTAAAAGGTACGTTGGTGAACTTTGTCTTACGTTCAGTGCGTAAACAGATTCCGGCGTGGGACCTTCCGGGTCATGTCAAGTTTAATGCGGCCATGTCGAAAGCCAATGTCAGCAACTACAAGCGTCCAAGCCTGACTCTAAGCGATACGGCAGTACTGCAATATACCGGTGGTACGACAGGGGTATCTAAAGGTGCAGAACTGACCCACCGTAACCTAGTGGCAAACATGCTGCAATGCGATGGTATTTTCCAAAGTAAATTTGGTGCGCAAGATGGTCAGCCAGATGACCGTATTTTCTGTGCATTGCCGCTGTATCACATTTTTGCATTTATGGTGTGCGCGCTTTACGGGATGTATAAAGGTCAGGCAAACGTATTGATTCCAAACCCGCGTGACTTACCTGCGGTAATGAAAGAATTACGCAAATATCAACCAACTTTCTTCCCTGCGGTGAATACCTTATTCAATGCACTTGTGAACAATGAAGAGTTTAAACAGCTTGATCACAGCCGATTGAAAATGGCGATGGGCGGTGGTATGGCTGTATTACCATCTACAGCGGAAGCCTGGAAAAAAGTGACTGGCACCAACATCATTGAGGGTTACGGTTTATCTGAAACTTCACCGGTGGCTACCGCGAACCCGCCAGCGTCTGAAGAATTCAGCGGTACGATTGGTATTCCATTGCCATTAACTGAAGTGGCAATTCTGGATGATGCCGGCAATGAAGTAGCATTGGGCGAGCAGGGTGAAATTTCAATCCGTGGTCCACAAGTCATGAAAGGCTATTGGAACCGTCCAGATGAAACCGACAAAGTGATGATTAATGGTTTCTTCCGTACAGGTGACATTGGTGTTATGGATTCACGAGGCTATGTGAAGATTGTTGACCGTAAGAAAGACATGATTTTGGTATCTGGCTTTAACGTTTATCCTTCTGAAATTGAAGAAGTCGTGGCGAAACATCCAAAAGTACTGGAAGTGGCTGCAATTGGTGTACCAGATGAAAAATCAGGTGAAGTGCCAAAACTGTTCGTTGTGAAGAAAGATCCTTCATTGACGACTGAAGAAGTTCTGGCCTTTGCCAAAGAAAACCTGACCGGTTATAAACGCCCACGTTATGTTGAATTTATGGATGAATTACCGAAATCGAACGTAGGTAAAATCCTGCGTAAAGACCTACGTAAGACTGCATAAATTCTGCAATAAAAAAAGCGCCTAAGGGTAATGCCAGTCAGTTAAGCAAATTTTAGTAAAATGTAGTAAAAATGAGTGTATGTAAATACGCTCATTTTTTTATGTCTTTATCTGAACATTTAGAATCCACTCTTGAACATGCTCTCCCATCA
>NZ_VPCK01000025.1:0-23754 GCF_013418255.1 Acinetobacter sp. YH12155 | reverse complement strand
CTGGTGCGATCCAGCTGAAAGAAGGCGTTGAAATGGTTATGCCAGGCGACAACGTTGAAATGTCAGTAGAATTAATCCACCCAATCGCAATGGACGCTGGTTTACGCTTCGCGATCCGTGAAGGTGGCCGTACTGTAGGTGCGGGTGTAGTTGCTAAAGTAACTGCATAATTATAAAATAAGTTTCACAAGCCGAAGTTTGCGGATTTCGGCTTGTTCTACAGGCCAGTAGTTCAATTGGTAGAGCGTCGGTCTCCAAAACCGAATGTTGGGGGTTCGAGTCCCTCCTGGCCTGCCATTTTTCAAAAAAAGCTTGATGCTGGCAAAACTGGTCATATAATAAGTCGCGAATCCTACGACGAGTACAAAAATGTCGAATGATAAATCGCGTGACGCATTAAGCGAAGCGCCAATTCCTCAAAGAAATAATCCTGCTGAAGTTGTAAATTCGGGTTCTCCATTAGACTACGTGTTGTGGATTATCGCCTTGATTTTATTCATTGCGGCAACCATGGTGAATCAGCATCTACCAGCGTACTGGGCACCGGCAAATGATATTTGGGTGCGCGTTGGGGTAATTTTGGCTTGTATCGTAGTGGCTTTAGGTTTATTATACGCCACCCATCAAGGCAAAGGCTTTGTTCGTTTATTGAAAGATTCACGAATCGAGCTGCGTCGAGTGACTTGGCCAACCAAGCAAGAGACAGTGACCACATCTTGGCACGTACTTGCAGTTGTAGTTGTAGCATCCATTTTATTGTGGTGTTTTGACTACGTTTTAGGTTGGGCAATTAAATTTATTATCGGGTAAGAGAGCTATGAAACGTTGGTACATTATTCATGCCTATTCTGGTTATGAAAAACAAGTGATGCGTTCGCTTAATGATCGAATCCAGCGTAGCGCTGTTGCCGATAGCTTTGGTGAAGTCCTGGTTCCTACCGAAGAAGTGGTAGAAATGAAGGATGGTAAGAAACGTAAATCTGAGCGTAAATTCTTTCCGGGCTATGTGCTAGTCGAAATGGAAATGAATGATGATACTTGGCACATTGTAAAAGAATGTCCAAAAGTATTAGGTTTTATTGGTGGTACACCGGAAAAACCTGCGCCAATTACGCAGCGTGAAGCTGATGCAATTCTTGCACGTGTACGCAATACTGGTGAAGCACCTCGTCCGAAGACGATGTTTGAACCAGGCGAAGAATTACTGGTAATTGACGGTCCATTCACCGACTTTAAAGGCGTGGTGGAAGAAGTCCTTTACGACAAGTCACGTTTAACGTTGACGATTAATGTATTCAATCGACCAACACAGGTTGAGCTGGAATTTCGCCAAGTCGAAAAATCAGTTTAATTCACTGCTGGTTGAAAACGCCCGATTTGTTATGGATCGGGCATTGTTGTTGTAACGGTATCGTTACTTAGAAATCATTGGGGAGCCTAGCGGCGTTTGTACCCAGAGGTAATTGAAAATGGCTAAGAAGATTGACGGCTATATCAAGCTGCAAGTTCCAGCTGGTAAAGCAAATCCATCTCCACCAATTGGTCCTGCACTGGGTCAACGTGGTGTTAACATCATGGCATTCTGTAAAGAATTCAATGCTGCGACACAAAAAGTTGAAGCTGGTCTTCCAATTCCAGTAGTGATCACTGTGTACAACGACAAGTCGTTCACATTCATCATGAAAACTCCACCTGCTGCTATTCTGCTTAAGAAAGCTGCTGGTATCCAGAAGGGTTCAGCTGTACCAAATAAAACTAAAGTTGGTAAGTTGACTCGTGCTCAGTTAGAAGAGATCGCGACTACGAAAGAACCAGACTTAACTGGTGCTGACTTAGACGCGCGTGTACGTACCATCGCTGGTTCTGCACGTTCTATGGGCTTGGAAGTGGAGCTATAAGACATGGCAAAGTTAACTAAACGTCAAAAAGCCATTGCTGCTGCTGTAGAAGCAAACAAAGTTTATACTTTGGAAGAAGCAGTACAAGTTCTTAACAGCCTTCCTGCAGCTAAATTCAAAGAATCTTTGGATGTATCTGTAAACCTAGGTGTTGACCCTCGTAAATCTGACCAGGTTGTTCGTGGCGCGACTACACTTCCTGCAGGTACAGGTAAAACTGTACGTGTAGCTGTGTTTGCTCAAGGCGCTGCTGCTGAAGCTGCTAAAGCTGAAGGCGCGGACGTAGTTGGTTTTGATGACCTGGCTGAAAGCATCCAAGCGGGTAACCTTGACTTTGACGTAGTAATTGCTGCTCCAGATGCAATGCGCGTTGTAGGTAAATTAGGTACAATCCTTGGTCCACGTGGCTTAATGCCAAACCCTAAAGTGGGTACGGTTACTCCTGACGTAGCAACTGCAGTTAAAAATGCAAAAGCTGGTCAAGCACGTTACCGTGTAGACAAAGCGGGTATCATCCACGCTGCGATCGGTCAAGTAGGTTTCACTGCTGAAGCTGTTCGTCAAAACGTTGAAGCTCTTGTGGCTGACCTGAAGAAAGCAAAACCTGCGACTTCTAAAGGTGTATACATCAAAAAGATCACTCTAAGCTCAACTATGGGTCCTGGTCTGACTGTTGATGTAAACAACGTTTCTAACTAAGTTTTGACTTAGACAGAATTTTAAAGTCCTGAGTGAAATTTAAAGCACTGCTTTAAATTTCACGCAAGAGAGGGTATAAGCTTCACTCGAAGCATAGCTTCTCGTCTTGCGGATCGGCAAAGCGTTGCTTTGCTGATCGATCCTCAGGCGGACTTTGAATTGGTAAATGAGAATTTATCAGCGTCAAAGACCTCAGGCGAGGAGAGTTTTATGCTCTTCTCTTAAAATCCCAGCCTGCGTAGACGCGGTGGTGTGATTTATTCCTCCTCCGCGTGTGAGTTCAGTGATGAATTCACGAATTGGGAGTGTATCCCTTGTGGGTACATAAATCACCGTTAGGAGGTTTTACAATGGCTCTTCTTATCGAAGACAAAAAACAGATCGTAGCAGAAGTAAACGAAGTTGCTTCTCGCGCGTTCTCTGCTGTTGTTGCTGACTATCAAGGTTTAACCGTTGAGCAATTAACTGCTTTACGTGTTGAAGCGCGTAAGCTTGGTGTTACGACTCGTATCGTGCGTAATACTTTGGCTAAGCGTGCATTCGAAGGTACTCAATTCGATATCTTGAATGCAACTCTTGTTGGTCCAACAATCTTAGCTTTCTCGACTTCTGAAGACGACATGGGTGCAGCTGCACGCTTGTTCGAAGATTTCGCTAAAACAAACAAAGCATTTGAACTTAAAGCTGCTGCATTTGACGGCAAGGTTTATCAAGGTGCTGAAGTTAGCGTGATTGCAAATCTTCCGAACCAAGAAAAAGCGCTTACTATGCTTGCAAACGTTCTTCAAGCTCCTATTTCGAAATTGGGTCGCCTTATTACAGCACTCAAAGAGAAAAACGAGTCAGAAGCAGCTTAAGCTTAAATCAATTTACACACCATTCAATTTCCATTTGGAGTTATTCTCATGGCTTTAACTAACGAAGAAATTTTAAACGCAGTTGCTGAAAAAACTGTTCTTGAACTTGTTGAACTGATCTCTGCTTTCGAAGAGAAATTCAACGTATCTGCTGCTGCTGTTGCAGTTGCTGCTGCTCCAGGCGCTGGCGCTGCTGCTGCTGAAGAGCAAACTGAATTCAACGTTGAGTTGACTTCTTTCGGTGCAAACAAAGTTGCAGTAATTAAAGCAGTTCGTGAAGCGACTGGCCTTGGTCTTAAAGAAGCGAAAGACATGGTTGAAGGTGCTCCAGCAGTACTTAAAGAAGGCGTTTCTAAAGAAGAAGGCGAAGAGCTTAAGAAGAAACTTGAAGAAGCTGGTGCTACAGTTACACTTAAGTAATAGCTTAAGCGGAGTCGATTTTTTTATAATCGACTCCAAAAAATGGCTGATGGCTCTTGGGTCATCAGCCTTTTTGCGTTACAATAATCGGCTCGATTTTTGTTTGCATGATATAAATTTCATACAAATTAAAAATAAAGATAACAATCAAACGCTTACCAATATTTTTCAATGTTAAAAAATATTGTTAAGCGTTTTAATACCACTAAAAATTGCAGCATTTGTAAAGAGTGGTGGCCATATCGGCCTGCGTAATTCCTTCTGAGCCCGTTCTGCAGGCGGGCTTGGTTTACTTTCCGAGGACTCCAGATGGCATACTCATATACCGAAAAGAAACGGATCCGTAAGAATTTTGGTAAATTGCCCCAAGTCATGGAAGCACCGTACCTGTTGGCGATTCAAGTCGACTCGTACCGTACTTTCTTGCAAGATGGCAAATCTCCAAAAAACCGCGAAGATATCGGTCTCCAAGCCGCATTTCGTTCAGTTTTTCCTATAGAAAGTTATTCTGGCAATGCTGCTTTAGAATTTGTTGAGTATAGTCTTGGTAAACCAGAGTTTGATGTACGCGAATGTATCCTTCGCGGCTCAACTTATGCGGCACCAATGCGCGTTAAAATTCGTTTGATCCTGAAAGATCGTGAAACGAAATCAATCAAAGACGTACGTGAACAAGAAGTCTATATGGGCGAAATGCCATTGATGACGGATAACGGTACTTTTGTGATCAACGGTACCGAGCGTGTAATCGTATCGCAATTACACCGTTCACCAGGCGTATTCTTTGACCATGACAAAGGTAAGACTCACTCAAGCGGTAAAGTGCTGTATTCAGCGCGTATCATTCCTTACCGTGGTTCATGGTTAGACTTTGAATTTGATGCCAAAGATTTAGTCTATGTACGTATCGACCGTCGTCGTAAATTACTAGCGACTGTGGTTCTGCGTGCCCTGAACTATAACAACGAACAGATTCTTGACCTGTTCTACGAAAAAGTTCCTGTTTACCTGGATATGGGTAGCTATCAGATCGACTTGATTCCAGAACGTCTGCGTGGCGAAATGGCACAATTCGATATCATTGATGCCGATGGTAAAGTCATTGTTGAACAAGGTAAGCGTATCAACGCACGTCATGTTCGTCAAATGGAAGCCTCTGGTCTGACCAAACTGTCAGTGCCGGATGAATACTTGTACGAGCGTATTACTGCCGAAGACATCGTGCTGAAAGATGGCGATGTGATTCCAGCCAACACCCTGTTAAGCCATGAAGTGATGGTGAAACTGGCTGAAGGCGGCGTGAAGCAGTTCAACATCCTGTTCACCAACGACATCGACCGCGGTTCATTCATTGCAGATACGCTACGTGCCGATACGACTACAGGTCGTGAAGAAGCACTGGTTGAAATCTACAAAGTGATGCGTCCAGGCGAGCCACCAACCAAAGAAGCAGCTGAGAACCTGTTTAACAACCTGTTCTTCTCTTCTGAGCGTTATGACCTGTCACCAGTCGGCCGTATGAAATTCAACCGTCGTCTGGGTCGTCCTTACGAAGTGGGTACTGACCAGAAGTCGCGCGAAGTTGAAGGCATCCTGTCGAACGAAGACATCACTGATGTACTGAAAACATTGGTTGAAATCCGTAACGGTAAAGGTGAAGTCGACGATATCGACCACTTGGGTAACCGTCGTGTTCGTTCAGTGGGCGAAATGACCGAAAACCAGTTCCGTGTGGGTCTGGTACGTGTTGAGCGTGCTGTAAAAGAGCGTCTATCACAAGCTGAAACTGACAACCTGTCTCCGCAAGATCTGATCAATGCGAAGCCAGTGGCTGCAGCCATCAAAGAATTCTTTGGTTCAAGCCAGTTGTCTCAGTTTATGGACCAGAACAACCCATTGTCTGAAATCACCCACAAACGTCGTGTATCGGCGCTTGGTCCAGGTGGTTTGACCCGTGAACGCGCAGGCTTCGAAGTGCGTGACGTACACCAGACTCACTATGGTCGTGTGTGTCCAATTGAAACGCCTGAAGGTCCAAACATTGGTTTGATCAACTCGCTGTCTGTTTATGCCAAAGCCAACAGCTTCGGTTTCCTGGAAACACCATACCGTAAAGTGGTTGATGGCCGTGTAACAGACGAAGTTGAATATCTGTCTGCGATTGAAGAAGTGGGTACTGTGATTGCACAGGCCGACTCGGTTGTAGATCAGGACGGTAACCTGACTGAAGAATTCGTTTCTGTACGTCACCACGGTGAATTCGTACGTATGTCACCTGAAAAAGTGACGCATATGGACGTATCTGCTCAGCAGGTGGTTTCTGTTGCAGCATCGCTGATTCCATTCCTTGAACACGATGACGCCAACCGTGCATTGATGGGTTCCAACATGCAACGTCAGGCCGTACCTACATTAATCGCGGACAAACCGTTGGTTGGTACGGGTATGGAAGCCAACGTGGCACGTGACTCAGGTGTGTGTGTGGTTGCAGGCCGTGGTGGTGTGATTGAGTTTGTTGATGCATCACGTATCGTAATTCGCGTGAATGAAGATGAAATGATCGCTGGTGAAGCAGGTGTAGATATCTACAACCTAATCAAATACACGCGTTCAAACCAGAACACCTGTATCAACCAGAACGTTGTGGTACGTTTAGGCGATAAAGTTGCACGTGGTGACATCCTGGCGGATGGTCCATCGACAGATGGCGGTGAACTGGCCCTGGGTCAAAACATGCGCGTGGCGTTCATGACCTGGAATGGTTACAACTACGAAGACTCGATCTTGCTTTCTGAGCGTGTGCTTCAAGAAGACCGTTTAACGTCGATTCACATTCAGGAACTGTCATGTGTTGCACGTGATACCAAACTGGGTGCTGAAGAAATCACGGCTGATATTCCAAACGTCGGTGAAGCTGCGCTGTCTAAACTGGACGAATCAGGTATCGTTTACATCGGTGCAGAAGTGACTGCCGGTGACATCCTGGTGGGTAAAGTAACACCAAAAGGTGAAACTCAGTTGACGCCTGAAGAAAAACTGCTTCGTGCCATCTTCGGTGAAAAAGCAGCGGATGTGAAAGACTCCTCTTTACGTGTTCCATCGGGCACCAAAGGTACAGTCATCGACGTTCAAGTCTTTACCCGTGATGGTCTGGAAAAAGACGAACGTGCACTGGCGATTGAGAAAGCGCAGCTTGATGCATACCGTAAAGACTTGAAAGAAGAATACAAAATCTTCGAAGAAGCAGCACGTGAACGTATTGTCCGTCTGTTAAAAGGTCAGGAATCGAATGGCGGTGGCGGCACTAAACGTGGCGACAAACTGTCTGAAGATATGCTGTCTGGTCTTGAACTGGTTGATCTGCTTGAAATCCAGCCAAGTGACGAAGCGATTGCGGAACGTTTAACGCAAATTCAAACCTTCTTGAAAGAGAAGAGCTTTGAAATTGACGAGAAATTCGCCGAGAAGAAACGCAAACTGTCTACAGGTGATGAACTGACCACTGGCGTACTGAAAGTAGTTAAGGTTTACCTTGCGGTGAAACGTCGTATCCAGCCAGGTGATAAGATGGCGGGTCGTCACGGTAACAAGGGTGTTGTATCCAACATTCTGCCGGTTGAAGACATGCCACACGATGCCAACGGTGTGCCGGTAGACGTGGTACTGAACCCACTGGGTGTACCATCGCGTATGAACGTGGGTCAGATTCTGGAAACGCACTTGGGTATGGCAGCCAAAGGTCTGGGTGATCAGATCGACAAGATGCTGAAAGAACAGCGCACCATTCTTGAACTGCGTGAATTCTTGGACAAGATTTACAACAAGGTGGGCGGCGAGCAAGAAGATCTTGACAGCCTGACGGATGATGAAATCTTGGCGCTTTCTGGCAACCTGCGTGCCGGTGTTCCATTGGCAACACCTGTATTTGACGGTGCTGAAGAAGGTCAGATCAAAGACTTGCTTGAACTTGCGGGTCTGTCACGTACCGGTCAAACCGTATTGTATGATGGCCGTACGGGTGAGCGTTTCGACCGTCCAGTTACTGTCGGTTACATGTACATGCTGAAACTGAACCACTTGGTTGATGACAAGATGCATGCGCGTTCGACTGGTTCTTACTCATTAGTAACACAGCAGCCGCTGGGTGGTAAGGCACAATTCGGTGGTCAGCGTTTCGGTGAGATGGAAGTCTGGGCACTGGAAGCATACGGTGCAGCTTATACGCTTCAAGAAATGCTCACTGTGAAGTCGGATGACGTTGAAGGTCGTACCCGCATCTATAAGAACATTGTAGATGGCAACCATTATATGGATCCGGGCATGCCTGAATCGTTCAACGTATTGACCAAAGAGATCCGTTCTTTAGGTATCAACATTGAACTGAAAAATGGTGACTAAGAATCTCCATTAAATCTCCCTAAATCCCTCTTTGTAAAAGAGGGACTTTTCCCCCTTTGAAAAAGGGGGATTAAGGGGGATTAAAATTCAGTTAAAAAACAATATTTGTGACCCAGTCGGAAAGTGAAAATCTTACCGGCACACGGAGAAAAAAATTGAAAGACTTGCTCGATATCATGCGCAAAAAGACGGACTCAGACGGTCATGCTCCTGTAGAGTTTGATCGCATCCGTATTGGTCTTGCGTCACCAGAAATGATTAAGTCGTGGTCTCATGGTGAAGTTAAAAAGCCTGAAACCATTAACTACCGTACCTTTAAACCAGAACGTGACGGTTTGTTCTGTGCCAAAATCTTTGGTCCAGTCAAAGATTACGAATGCTTGTGTGGTAAATACAAGCGTATGAAATACAAAGGCGTCATCTGTGAAAAATGTGGCGTTGAAGTAACAACTGCAAAAGTTCGTCGTGAGCGTATGGGTCACATCGAGCTGGCATCTCCAGTAGCACACATCTGGTTCTTAAAATCACTGCCGAGCCGTATCGGTCTGTTATTAGACATGACCTTACGTGATATCGAACGTGTTCTGTATTTCGAATCTTATGTAGTGACTGACCCAGGTATGACTCCATTTGAGAAATACCAGCTTCTGAACGATGAAGAATACTTCAATGCGTTGGAAGAGCACGGTGATGAATTCACAGCGAAAATGGGTGCAGAAGCAGTTCAGGACCTGTTAAAAGACATCGATCTTGAAAACGAAATCTCACGCCTGCGTGAAGAAATTCCACAAACAACCTCTGAGACGAAACTGAAAAAAGCGTCTAAGCGTTTGAAATTGATGGAAGCGTTCAAAGAGTCGAACAACAAGCCAGAATGGATGGTGATGAATGTACTGCCAGTACTTCCGCCAGACCTTCGTCCGCTGGTTCCGCTTGAAGGTGGCCGTTTCGCAACGTCTGACCTGAACGACCTTTACCGTCGTGTGATTAACCGTAACAACCGTTTGAAGCGTCTTCTTGACCTTGCAGCGCCAGACATCATCGTACGTAACGAAAAACGTATGTTACAAGAGTCTGTAGATGCATTGCTTGATAACGGTCGTCGTGGTCGTGCGATTACCGGTTCGAACAAACGTCCGCTGAAATCTTTGGCCGATATGATCAAAGGTAAGCAAGGTCGTTTCCGTCAGAACTTGTTGGGTAAACGTGTTGACTATTCAGGCCGTTCGGTGATTACCGTAGGTCCTACTTTACGTTTGCACCAATGTGGTCTTCCGAAGAAAATGGCGCTGGAACTGTTCAAGCCGTTCATCTTTGCGAAACTGCAAGCCTCTGGTCAAGCCACTACCATTAAAGCTGCGAAGAAAATGGTTGAGCGCGAGACGCCAGAAGTTTGGGATGTTCTTGCATCTGTGATCCGTCAGCATCCAGTGATGTTGAACCGTGCGCCAACCCTTCACCGTTTGGGTCTGCAAGCGTTTGAACCGATCCTGATTGAAGGTAAAGCGATCCGTCTGCACCCGCTCGTTTGTGCTGCATTTAACGCCGACTTCGACGGTGACCAGATGGCGGTACACGTACCATTAACACTTGAAGCGCAATTAGAAGCGCGTGCGTTAATGATGTCGACCAACAACATTCTGTCTCCAGCCAACGGTGAGCCAATCATCGTACCGTCTCAGGACGTGGTCTTGGGTCTTTACTACATCACCCGTGATGCGGTAAATGCCAAAGGTGAAGGCATGGTGTTCGCGGATACGCATGAAGTTAACCGTGCCCTTGCAACCGGTCAGGTTGATTTGCATGCTCGCGTAAAAGCGCGTGTATACCAAACTGTCATCAATGACAACGGTGAGCGTGAGCAACAAACTATTGTTGTGGATACGACACCAGGTCGCTGCCTGCTTTGGGAAGTTGTGCCAGAAGGTTTAAGCTTCGAGCAAATTAACGTTGAGATGACCAAGAAAAACATCTCCAAGTTAATCAACTCTTGCTATCGTAAACTGGGTCTGAAAGACACGGTCATCTTTGCTGACCAATTAATGTACTTGGGCTTCCGTCAAGCGACGCGTTCAGGTGTATCGGTTGGTATGGAAGATATGGTTATTCCACCAAGCAAACAGGCGATCATTGACAAGGCAGAAGCTGAAGTTCGTGAAATCGAACAACAGTTCGAACAAGGTTTCGTCACTGCTGGTGAACGTTATAACAAAGTCGTCGATATCTGGGCACGTACCAATGACCAGGTAGCGAAAGCGATGATGGACAACTTGTCTTTCACCACTGTGAAAAACAAACAGGGTGAAGACGAGAAGCAGAAATCATTCAACTCGATCTACATGATGTCGGATTCTGGTGCCCGTGGTTCGGCAGCTCAGATTCGTCAGCTTGCAGGTATGCGTGGTCTGATGGCGAAGCCGGATGGCTCGATCATTGAAACGCCAATTAAGGCGAACTTCCGTGAAGGTTTGACCGTACTTCAGTACTTCATTTCAACGCACGGTGCGCGTAAAGGTTTGGCCGATACTGCACTGAAAACTGCGAACTCGGGTTACCTGACGCGTCGTCTGGTTGACGTTGCGCAAGACTTGGTGATCACTGAGCCAGATTGTGGCACCATGGCTGGTCTGGTGATGACACCATTTATTCAGGGCGGTGACGTGATCGAGAACCTGGGTACGCGAGTACTGGGTCGTGTGGTTGCTGAAGACGTGAAGAAAGCCGGTTCAGATGAAGTGATCCTGCCACGTAACACCTTAATTGACGAAAAACTTGCCAACTTCCTGGAAGAGCAAGGTGTCGACGAAGTGAAAGTACGTTCAGTAGTATCATGTGAATCGACCTTCGGTGTGTGTGCGAAATGTTATGGTCGTGACCTTGCACGCGGTCACTTGGTGAACCCAGGTGAATCTGTGGGTGTTATGGCGGCACAATCAATTGGTGAGCCAGGTACACAGTTAACCATGCGTACCTTCCACGTGGGTGGTGCGGCAAGCCGAACTTCTGCTGCCAACAGCGTTCAAGTGCGTAACAAAGGTACCGTACGTTTCCACAACGTGAAAACCGTACAACATGCCAAAGGTCACTTGGTATCGACTTCACGTTCAGGTGAAATCGGTATTGCGGATGATTTGGGTCGTGAGCGCGAGCGCTATAAACTGCCTTACGGTGCATCTATCTTGCTGAAAGATGGCGAAGCTGTAGAAGCTGGCGGTATCGTGGCAACTTGGGATCCGCATACACATCCATTGGTAACAGAAGTTGCTGGTAAAGTACGTTTCAGCCAGATCGCTGATGGCGTAACCGTAACGTCGAAAACTGATGATGCAACAGGTATGTCAACAATCGAAATCCTGCCAGTGACTTCACGTCCTGCGTCAGGTAAAGATTTGCGTCCTGCGGTTGTATTAGACACAGTGGATGGTGGTGAACAGTTCTACTTCCTGCCACAAAACACCATTCTTTCTGTCCGTGATGGCGAAACAATTGGTGTCGGTGACGTTATCGGTCGTGTACCACAAGAATCTTCACGTACCCGTGATATTACCGGTGGTCTGCCGCGTGTAGCTGACTTGTTCGAAGCACGTAAGCCGAAAGAGCATGCGATCCTTGCAGAAGTGTCTGGTATCGTAAGCTTCGGTAAAGAGACCAAAGGTAAGAACCGTCTGGTGATTACTCCGGATGATGGTTCTGAAATCTACGAAGAGCTGATTCCGAAATGGCGTACCATCAACGTGTTCGAAGGTGAGCATGTGAACCGTGGTGAAACCATTTCTGATGGTCCACAAAACCCGCATGATATCTTACGTCTGAAAGGTGAAGTGGCGTTGACCAACTACATCGTGAACGAAGTTCAGGACGTTTACCGTCTGCAAGGTGTAAAAATCAACGACAAGCATATTGAAGTCATCGTACGTCAAATGCTGCGTAAAGTTGAAATCACTGACGGTGGTGATACCAGCTTCATCAAAGGCGAACAGGTGGATTACATCCGCGTGGTTCAAGAAAACCAGGCTGTACTTGCACAGAACAAGTTCCCAGCGAAGTTTGATCGCCAGTTGATGGGTATTACCAAAGCATCGCTGTCGACGGATTCGTTCATCTCTGCTGCATCGTTCCAGGAAACCACACGTGTGTTAACTGAAGCGGCTGTAACCGGTAAAGAAGATGATCTACGTGGTCTGAAAGAAAACGTCGTTGTTGGTCGTCTGATCCCAGCGGGTACAGGTTTGGCTTACCACTTAGAGCGTCGTCGTCAGGAAGCAGAAGCTGCAGAATTTGAACTGCAAAATGACTTCTCTGATGTAGACCAAGCATTAAGTCAGGCATTTAACCAGGAATTCTAAGCTGGCGAAATGACAACCAAGAGACGCCTTCGGGCGTCTTTTTTTATGCCTGAAAAAAGGGTATCGCGCTGTACTTTGGCGTTAGATGGGCCGGGTTGCTGCTGCAAAGCGGGTGTTTTTACATAAATCCTCTATTGGTTACCAAGTTGGTAACATATTGCTCAGATTCGACCCATCAATATCGAATAAGCTAAAGCTATGACCAAAACAGGGGAAGAGCGATCATGAAAAAAGTTATCGGTGTTATGGCAGCCGCCACCTTATCTACCTTTATGCTGGCCGGCTGTGAAAGTATGTCTCCAAATGAACAGCGTATTGGTGCAGCGGCCTTAGGTGGTGCAATTGGTGGTGGTGTCGGTGGTAATGTCGGCGGTACTGCAGGTGCAGCCATTGGTGGTGGTGCCGGTGCAGCGGTCGGTAGTAAAACCCAGGATGGTTCAAACCGTAACGCGACCTATAGTGGTGTCGGCGGTGCAATTGGTTCTGCGGTAGGTAAAAGCATCTTCGGTGGTAGTACTGGTGCAGCGATTGGTGGTGCGATTGGTGGCGGTGCAGGTGCCGCGATTGAGCAGAACCGCTAAGTCTGGTTTAGACGATCTCACATAAAAAAAGCGCTTAAAGATAAGCGCTTTTTTATTTAGCCGGCAGCATGCGGCTTTTTGCGGCGGATGTATACCGTCTTTTCTACCTCGGCAATACGTACGCCGGCTTCATCAAAAATATTCAGGCGGTAGTTGCGATATACCGGTGCATAATTCTCGGCCAGTTCGCGAATGGTGTCGACTTCCATGGCATTGAGGCGGATATCGGCATAGACCATACTGCGACCGGGCGCTAAAAAGCGGATGGTCGCGGCTTTATCCCAGACAATATATTTTGAGCCAAGATGATGCATCAACAGCAGCATATAAAACGGATCAACCATGGCATACAGGCTACCGCCAAAATGTACCCCGACAATATTCTGGTTTTTACGTGTCAGTGGCATTTTGACACGAATGTGGTAATTGGCCAGATCCATTTTCTCGACCGCAATACCGGCGCCGCGATAGGGGGCATAGCGATTGATCAGGAATTTGGACAGGGTCGGAATTGTCTGTAGTTTTTTTAAAAGGCTCATAAGGGTCAATTATTTTTATTGCACTGATCTGCATACTAGAACAGAAACCGGCAGGTGGCATTGATTTGATTGACTGCGCTTGCCAATAAACAGCCAATACAAGAAATCACCCATAAACAGAACAGGATGTCATCATGCACGCTCATACGCAGTGGATTCATACCTCAGACCAGCAGCGCCTGTATGTCAAAAGCTGGGGCAAGCCCGACAATCCGGCGCTGGTACTGGTTCATGGTTATCCCGACAATCAGGAAGTTTGGGAAGCTGTTATTGCCCAGCTGATTCAGGATTTTTATATTGTGACCTATGATGTGCGTGGGGCCGGTCAGTCTTCCATTCCAAAGCATATTCGTGATTATCGGCTGGCACGCCTGTCTGAAGATTTACTGACCGTGGTGGATGCGGTGCTACCTAACCGGCCATTTCATCTGGCCGCGCATGATTGGGGTTCAATTCAGTCCTGGGAGTCGGTGACCGATGCCCGGTTTCGCCAGCGGATTCTTTCTTACAGCAGCATTTCCGGGCCTTGTCTGGATCATGCTGCATTCTGGATGCGTGCGCAGTTACAGCAGGGTAAGGCCAAATTCTTAAAACAGCTGGGCAAGTCCTGGTATATCGCTGTGTTTCAATTGCCCTTACTGGCACCGACGGTGTGGCAATACATGAGTGCAGAGCGCTGGGGCAAAATGCTACAGCAGCTGGAGCAAAGCCCGGGTCTGGCCTTAAACCCGAATATCCAGCAGGATGGTCAATATGGCGTCAACCTGTATCGGGCCAATTTTATCCCACGTTTGCTCAAACCACGTCAGCGTGTGGCGATTTGTCCGGTACAGGCCGTGGTACTGACCGAAGACCGCTTTGTCAGTCCGGAGCTGATTGATGAAGTGCCGAACTGGGCAGCAGACTTCCAGCGAGTGGAGATTGCGGCCAATCACTGGGCAATTTTAAGCCAGCCGGAGCGGATTGCTCAACATCTTCGGGATTTTGCATTTTCAAAATCAGGCAGTTAATTTGACTGTTACTGGCAAGGTCAAGACAAATATCGGACAGCGCAACAACAGCAGCTAAATAGCGATCAATCTCTGATAAAATAGCGTTTTTTCTCGATCCGTCTTTTCTTATGTTTGCAATTCTTGCCGCCATCGCAGTCATGTTCGGGCTGTCGTTGGCACGTGTTCCTGTTGTTTTTGCACTGGTCATTGGTGCCGTTACGGGTGGTTTGCTGGCTGGTTTGGGCCTGCAAGGTACTTTAGAGGCGTTTAATAATGGCCTGGGCGGTGGTGCTAAAATTGCTTTGGCCTACGGTATTTTAGGTGCTTTTGCACTGGCTCTGGCGCGTTCAGGTTTACCTGATTTATTGGCCTATAAAATGATTCACACCTTAAAGGGTGAGGCCGATCTGAAAGCGCAAAACCGGGTCAAATACTTTATTTTTCTGGTGGTGGCCATTGCCGCGGTATTCTCCCAGAACGTGATTCCGGTACATATTGCCTTTATTCCGGTGCTGATTCCACCGCTGTTGATGGTATTTAACCATCTGAAACTGGACCGTCGTCTGGTGGCCTGTTTATTGACCTTTGGTCTGGTGGCCACTTATATGCTGGTGCCGGTCGGATTTGGCGCCATCTTCCTGAATGATATTCTGGGCCATAATATTAATACCTTTGGCAAGCCGTATGGATTTGAGATCAGCTATGACCAGATTCCAACAGCGATGGCCATTCCGGTATTCGGGATGTTTGTCGGTTTGCTGATCGCGGTGTTTTTCTCATACCGTAAGCCACGTGAATATAAAGACGTGCATATTGAAGAGCAGCAAAGCATTTCGGCTGAAATGGGTGTGGCACAAAAATCAGGTCAACCTGAAGTGGCGACGTTCACCATCTGGATGGCAGTCATTGCGATTCTGGTAACCCTTGGCGTGCAGCTGTATTCAGATTCGATGATTCTGGCCGGTCTGGTTGGTGTAGCGATTCTGAGCTGTGCCGGGATCTTTAAGTGGAAAGAAGCGGACGATGTTATTATTACCGGTATGCGGATGATGGCACTGGTTGGCTTTATTATGATTGCTGCGCAAGGTTTTGCTGCCGTGATTGAGGCAACAGGACAGGTTTCTGCGCTGGTTGAAGCGTCGGTTGACTGGATTGGTAATAGCCAGGCACTTGCAGCCTTTTTAATGTTGTTGATTGGTTTGCTGATTACTCTGGGTATCGGTTCATCATTCTCTACCATTCCGATTCTGGCGATTATTTATGTACCGCTCTGTATTCAATTTGGTTTTAGTCCTGCAGCAACTATTGCGATCATTGGGACTGCGGCTGCACTGGGCGATGCCGGTTCACCTGCTTCGGATTCGACCTTGGGGCCAACCTCAGGCCTGAATATGGATGGTCAGCATGACCATATGAAAGACAGTGTAGTGCCGACCTTTATTCACTTTAATATCCCGCTGATGATTTTTGGCTGGATTGCCGCCATGGTGCTTTAACCTGAAATATCCCGGGAATAAAATCCCGGGATTTTTTTTTGAATCATAGATGTATTTATAATAAATCTTATAATCATTCTGATAATCTAATAATAGATGTATTTAAAATATATATTATAGAGCGTTTAAAATAAACCTGAGTATTTTAATCTGAATATTATTATTTAATCTTGATAAATCAGGTTGGTATTTAAAACCAAGTTGTGTGGTTGGTTAAAATAAATTAATTTAATAATCAATAGTTTGAAAATAATATAAAATTATTATATCGGATAAGTATTGCATATTAATTTATAACGTGTTTATTATTAATTAATGTTTAATTTTTGAATAAATAATCTTCCAGTGGGGTATTAAAATGTTAAAGCAAATTACACTCGTTGCATTAATGGGTCTTTCTGCTTCTGCGATGGCAGGCCAATGGCAAGTCAAGCTGGGCGGTTCGGTTGTAGCACCTACAGGCGATTATAATCTCGGCGGCGCAACAGTTGAGGCAGATCATGAATATGCATTTACCCCGTCAGTTGAATATTTCTTTAATGACAATATTTCGACAGAACTGCTTTTAGCTGCACCAATTAGCCATGATGTGCTCTTAGATGGTAATAGTGTCGCTAAAATTAAACATTTACCGCCAACGCTGACTGCAAAATACCATTTTAAAAACAGTACTGGTTTTACCCCATACATCGGTGTTGGTGGTACTGCATTTGTGGCCTGGGATGAAGAGGGCGTTGCTAAAGATGTAAAAGAAGATTTTGGTTTTGCCGGCCAGATTGGTTTTAATTTCCAGCCAGCAGATGCCAAGAACTGGGGCGTATTCTTTGATGCACGTTATGCGCAACTTAGCCCAGAGGTCACTTTGATTGATGAGTTAGGAAATGCGAAGTTCGATTTAGATATCGATCCAATGGTGTACACCATCGGTTATAGCTACAAATTCTAATTATAAAAAAGTACCAATAATAAAATTCAGCGTAGCCCCATCCTGGTGATGGGGCCTTTTTATTGCAAAATGATAACAATAGAACAAAATCAGAATATTGAGTTAAGTATTCGTTTTCATTTAATTTGTAGTGAATGAAATGAAAGAAATGAAAAAGTGAGAAGATCAAATATGAATAGAAATACAACCTTTGCCTTGGTCTTCGCCAGTTTGATCAGCCTGCCTGCCGCTGCAGCCAGCTTTAATTGTGAACGTGCTCAAACCCCAACCGAACATGCCATTTGTGAACATCGTAATGTTAATGATGCCGATGTGAAGATGGCCACCACCTATAAAATTATTAACCGTCTGGTACCGATGGGGACACGTTCGGCTATACGGGATGAACAGGTGCGCTGGCTGGCCCTGCGTGACCGCTGTGGCCAGTCGGTTGAATGTCTGACCCAGGTTTACCAGATGCGTCAGCAAAAGCTGGAGCAGTATATGCAGCGGGTCTATCAGCAGGGCCCATTTTAATATTTTTTTGTTTTCCTATTGAAAAATCGTCGCCTCACTCCAATTCATAAGGCATTCCAATACAACAATGCTGTCAATTTAAGGAGTGATGAATGAGCGAACAAAGCGCACAAAAACACAGTTTCCAGGCTGAAGTGGCTCAGCTTTTACATTTGGTGACGCATTCTCTTTATTCCAACCCTGAAATTTTTCTGCGTGAACTGATTTCTAACGCCTCTGATGCCTGCGATAAATTGCGTTTTGAAGGCATCAACCATCCTGAATATTATGAAAATGATCCGGACCTGCGCGTGCGTGTGCGTCTGGATGCAGAGAACAATACCCTGACCATTTCCGATAACGGTATTGGTTTAAGCCAGCAGGAAGCGATTGATAACCTGGGGACCATTGCCAAATCCGGCACCAAAGACTTTATGTCCAAGCTGACCGGTGATCAAAAAGCCGATGCCCAGCTGATTGGCCAGTTTGGGGTGGGTTTCTACTCTGGCTTTATTGTGGCCGATAAAATTACCGTAGAATCACGCCGTGCCGGTCTGGACGCATCGGAAGGTGTACGCTGGATCAGCGGTGGCACCGGTGAATTTGAAGTCGAGCAAATCAACAAGGAAGGTCGTGGCACCGACATCATCCTGCATTTACGTGAAGATGCGTTGGACTATCTGCAAAGCTATAAAGTGAAGCAGATTATCAATAAATATTCTGATCACATCAGCCTGCCCATTCAAATGCAAAAAGAAGTCTGGCAGGAAGAGGAAGTAGCGGAAGGTGAACAGCCAAAAGGCGGCCAGTATGTGAAAACTGATGAATGGGAAGCGATTAACTCGGCCAGTGCTTTATGGACCCGCAGTAAAAACGAGATTAGCGAAGAACAGTATATCGAGTTTTATAAAAACCTGAGCCATGATTTTGAAGCGCCGCTGGCCTGGTCGCATAACCGTGTCGAAGGCAGCACCGAATATACCCAGTTGCTGTATATTCCACCAAAAGCACCACATGATATTTTTACCCGCGAAGCCAAAGCTGGCATCAAGCTGTATGTCAAACGCGTGTTTATTATGGATGATGCTGACAACCTGATTCCAAACTATTTGCGCTTTGTACAGGGTGTGGTGGATAGCGCCGATTTACCGCTGAACGTCAGCCGTGAACTGCTACAGGAAAGCCGCGATGTGAAAACCATACGTGAAGGTAACGCACGCCGTGTGCTGACCATGCTGGATGGTCTGGCCAAATCTGAAGATGAAAAAGACCAGAACAACTTCAAGACTTTCTATCGTGAATTTGGTTCGGTCTTAAAAGAAGGCCTGGGCGAAGACTTTGGTAACCGTGAGCGTATCCTGAAATTATTACGCTATGCGACCTCCACCCAGGATGAGGTCAGTACCTCACTGGCAGATTACAAAGCGCGGATGCAGGACGGCCAGAAAGCCATTTACTATGTAACCGCAGATAGCCTGACCGCGGCCAAGAACTCGCCGCAGCTGGAGCTGTTCAAGAAAAAAGGCATTGAAGTCCTGCTGATGACTGAACGTGTTGATGAATGGGCCATGAACTTCGTACATGAGTTTGATGGTACACCGCTGCAAAACGTGTCTAAAGGTGCGGTCGATTTGGGCGATCTGCAAGATGCTGAAGAGAAGAAGGCACTGGAACAGGCGGCAGAGCAGTTTAAGCCAGTGGTGGAGCAGCTGTCTGAATCGTTGAAAGACAAAACCAAAGAAGTGCGCGTGACCACACGACTGGTTGATTCTCCAGCCTGTCTGGTTACGGCTGACGGGGAATTGTCGCCACAGCTGATCCGGATGCTGAAAGATGCTGGTCAGCCGGTGCCAGAAATGAAGCCGATTCTGGAAATTAACCCGCAGCATCCACTGGTGCAAAAACTGCAAGGTTCGGCTCAGTTTGATGATCTGGCCAATGTGATTTTTGATCAGGCGCTGATTGCAGAAGGGGGACTGCCAGAAAATCCGGCAGAGTACCTGAAACGCATCAACAGTCTGCTCTTAAAATAAGCCTATTAAAAAAACCTCCTGCGGGAGGTTTTTTAATGCACGATTATATTGTTGACGGCTTTAGAACAGGGCTTCTAAACGCAGCAAGACACTCGGGTAATGGCTGCGGTCTTCACGGTCATCATTATAGTAATTCAGGTCGCCCTGCACAAAAAACCATTCACGCAAGAACGGCTGACGCCAGGACACAAACGGTCCCCAGCTGTTCAGGCGTAAATCATCATTATGATAATAACCGCCGGTGTAGAGTCCGTAGTTAAAACGGTTGCCGTGGAAGAACTGGTGCTGTCTAAAGCTGTAATTGTCCCATCTGAGGTCATCATCCTGTTCATCGGCATAGGTCAGGCTAAACTGGTTGCTTAAAAACGGATGATCAGGCCGGGCATGAATAAGTTCCAGGTTGGTTCTTAAATAGTTTTCACTGTCGAGACCGTAACGGTAAATCTGCTCGGCATGAAAGGAAAAATCATTGACCAGTTCCCAGTCCTTGGCAATTTTTAAACGGGCATAAATATCATCGCCAGAACGCACCCCGAGGTCGGCATCAGTTTCAAAGGGTAAGCGTTCAGTGAAGTCAGACCAGCGTAAGGCCAGAGAGCTGTTGTCTTCACGTGCCCGTCGGCCATCCAGGGTTTTGTCCGGGCTGTTGCTGGGGTTTTCATTGGTAATGGCAACACTATTTTGCAGTTCGTTATCCAGTGAGTCATCACCAAAGACCAGACTTAATTTGCGTTCCAGCGTCGGCAGTTTAATCCGGCCACGTACCCGCGGTTTAATATCGTAGTCATCATATTTGTTCCAGCGACTGTCGACCAGAATACGCAAGGTCGCAGAGGCCGGTTCCTCCGGGCTAGTTTCTCCAAACCAGTTATCAATTTTATGTGCGGTATTGTCTGCCCAATGGCGAATCTGCTTCTGGCGCCGGTCTACCCAGCTTTGTTCTTCGGTTTCATGCGTGGGCGGCACAATCGGTTCATTCGACTGTTCCGGCAAAATGGTTGGGGTGGCATCAATCAGCCGCGGCAGGGTATAGAAAAAACCATTACCCGCCTCAGTTTCGGGCACCAGTGGCACCTCATAACCTGGTGGTGCGGTCTGCGGTTCTGTCTCCAGGTTGGTATTGTTGTCTGCAACCGTATATCCACTGCCTAACAGGCAAAATAATAATAATGATGGCGCTATAAAATGTACTTTTCTTGGCATTATTTACTGATCTTTAAGCTCTTTTTGCTAGTGTTGAAAATCTTCAGGCGAAAAGCAAGATGCAGCTACAAAAACATAAACATTAATTGGCGGTGAGCTGTTGAATGGCCTGAACCAGACGTAAAGGGTCGACTGGCGCAGACAGGTGATTCAAGACTTTTTGAATAATTTGCCAGCTCACGCCCTGCTGACGATCGAGCAGAATATAGGGGTAGGCCTGTTCGGTACGCGCCAGTTGTAAACGCTGCTGGCCATGAATCAGGCGAATTTTTTGTCGCTCTTTTAATAAAATCAGCGGGGTGGCCAGCGTGGCTGCTGTTTCTTCAAACTGGATAAATTTCTGGGTATGAATCAGTTGTAGCGGAATAAACGGATAATAATCTTCTTTGTGCCAGATCATCTGCTCGGCATGTTGATAGCACTGAAACAGGCTGTCCAGCGCAAACAGCTGGCTTTCCAGTACAGCGCTGTCTATTTCACGGATTGCGGCAATTTCATGTTCATGCTGCTGGCTAAAGGCATGGGCAAAACGGGTGGCCTGCATAGCATCCAAGGCGCCAAACAAGACCAGATATTTAATAAAACGACCTTGGGCATTGATCTGCTCGGCCACATAACCGGGGCGTTTGAGCAGAGCCGCTTGCTCTGCATCATGAACCAGCACATCGGCATACTGCATCACTTCAGGCCGGGCTGGTAAAAATACCCGGCACAGTTTTTCCGCCGGCAGATGGTCCAGGGGTAATTCGGAAATCGGGCAGCTGAGCTGATTGAGCAGCAGATGACGGGCGCTAGACTCTGCTTCGGGTACGGAATCTGCTTGCTGTTCAGGCTGAACAGGTGCGGCTTTGGTAGGCTTGAACTGCTGAGCTGCTGCTTCAGGTTCTATCGCTACAGATGAACGTGCTGCGACGGTATGCTGAAAGGCCTGCGTTGCGGCATAGTTTTGCTGGTTAAGTAATTCCAGATCGGTGTGCAGACTGCGATACTGATGCTGCTGTTGCAACATCCAGCGATAGACCTGTTCCAGATTGCCCCAGTCACTGAGCAGGGCAGTACGTGCGGGTGCCGGAATCAGCCAGATTTGCCAGCCGGAGGCGGGCTGATACAAGATAGCCCAACCTGAATCGGGCTGGGTATATAAAGCTTGTTCTAGAGCCTCAACCTGCTGAAACACCCCCCGAAAAGAACATGCATAAATGGTGTCGCGCGCAAATTCTTCGGCAGAACGTTCCGGCTGCACCTGTGCCTTATAGGCCAGAATCTGTTTTTTAAACAGCGGCTGGTCGCATTCAACAAAAATACTTTTAATCCGGCTTTTGGCCTTGGCGGTTTCATACAGACTCAAGGAACGACGCTCCAGTGCGCCCGTCAGGTCATGCAGTTCTTTAATCAGCCGGGATTTCTCTAAAGTATTCATGGTGGAAACTTAAACCAGTTGTTGTGCTTTTTCCAGATAACTGGCCAGGACAATATTCAGGGCCAGTTCAACCAATTTGTATTCGGCAGAATGCGGCTGTGAATAATGTTCCGCCAGCGCCACCAGATTTTCTACATTAATCTCTTGTGGAGAAATTTTTCTCTGAATCAGGGCTTGAAGTTCGTGCATTGCTCTCTCATCAACCTGTACTTAAATAATTGTTTTGGATCACTTTGATTATAGGTATTTCACTAAAAATTACATGAAAAAAAATGTCAGCTTTTGTGGATTTTTAGGCATTTATGACAGAAATTGGGATTTCAATATAAGAAATATTAAAAAATTTTTTAGATAAATTTCAGTTAAATCAGAGAATAAACAGATCATGCTGCCGAATTGACAAAAAATGTCAGTCTCAAATTGTCCGGTCGGATCAGGTGTCAGCCGCAGAATTGTTCTAAACCACAATAAAAAAAGCAGACCTGAGGTCTGCTTGTATTTAAAGAAGTGCTTAAGCTTCTTTGTTCTGTTCAGCGCTTGCAGGCTGATCGTTGCTCACGGTTTCAGTGTGGGCTTTTTCAGTCGGGAAGCTTGGTACATAAACCATTTCTGCTGATACATTGGCTGCATACAGGGTGACCATAAACAGGCCAAGCGCTTTTAAAAAGTTCATCAATCTTACCTTCACAAAAAAGGATGACTTGGGAGAAAAGTCATCGTGAGAGAGTGTATTCAAACAACAGCTATGATAGCGCGTTGTGATTGAGAGAAAATGATCATATCGGCAAGTTTAAGACTTTTTGTTAAAAAATAACATTTAAAAACAATAAATTAGAATAATTGCTCTAATCATTTAGCTACAAGATTTAAATTAATGATGATTTTTACAAGAACGAGATCATCCTGTTTTAAGATGAAAAAATCTCCAGATTTTTTGCCCCATCCACGCGTCATCTCTGTACAAATCCCTTGATCTGTATAGAGATGTAAGTTTTTGACGCGGTATGGTTAAGCGCTCTTTTATTGTCTATTTTTTATTCTAAGATGAACGTTTATACCAACACTGAGGGATCAATCATGGCGATTGCAAAAGTAGTAGAAGTGAATGCCAGCAGTAATAAAAGTTTTGAAGATGCCATTCAAAGCGGCATTGCCAAAGTCGGTGAAACAGTCAAAAACCTGCAGGGTGCCTGGATTAATGAACAGAAAGTGGTGATTAAGGACAATAAGATTACCGAGTATCGGGTTAATTTAAAAATCAGTTTCCTGGTGGAATAAAGTACATAGAAAAAAATCCCCGTAAGGGTAATGCCAGTCAGTTAAGAGATTGACTGGCTTTTTCTTGGGTATTTTTGAGGTTTTCCTTTTACAACCCTTGGGTAACTCCTCATCCGTCTCTCAGGTATAACATACCGATTAGATTTCTCCATT
>NZ_VPCK01000024.1:0-28991 GCF_013418255.1 Acinetobacter sp. YH12155 | reverse complement strand
GTGATGGGAGAGCATGTTCAAGAGTGGATTCTAAATGTTCAGATAAAGACATAAAAAAATGAGCGTATTTACATACACTCATTTTTACTACATTTTACTAAAATTTGCTTAACTGACTGGCATTACTCCATCAGGAGGCTTTTTGCAGGGCTTTGGTATTATTGTGAAACCGGATTCTTTTTCAGGTTACGCATCAGAATGTTCAGGGTTTCCCGATGATGGGTTAGACGCTGTTCTACCAGCTGGAATTCAACTTTCAGCTTGTCATCCATTTGATGGATTTTTTCTGCCACCGCCGATTTCTTGGCCTGAATTTCCTGCTCTTTTAACTTGGCCCAGTCATTTAGGGTATGGGTAAAGGCTTCATATTCTTGTGCCAGACGCTGTTTGACGCTGCTGATGTCGTCATTGACATTGTGGCCATATACCGCCAGGTCCTGCTCGGCATATTTGAACTTCATCGCCAGTTCCGCTTTTTTAATATTAAAGCTTGGAATACGGCGCAGGTTTTTTGCCAGACCCAGTTTCGAACAGCTCCAGATTAACCATTTGGTTGGGTCATATTGCCACCATTTCACGCCATTACGGTAATCGTACTGGAAGATATGGTGATAGTTATGATAACCCTCGCCCCAGGTGGCAATAGCCAGCCAGAAGTTGTCACGCGCCGTATTTTCGTCGGTATATGGACGTTTGCCCCACATATGACACAGCGAGTTAATAAAGAAGGTGACGTGGTGGCTCAGAATCAGACGCATTAAGCCGCCTAAAAGTAAAACACCCCAGATGTCGCCCACAGCCCAGCCAATTGGTAGCAAGATGCCAACATGTACCAGAATCACTAACGGTACATAGTATTTATGCTGGAACATCACCAGTTTGTCATTCAGCAAATCTGGCGCATTTTTATAGTTCGGTTCTGCTGCCGGATAGTCGCGCAGCATCCAGCCTAAATGGGCGTACCAGAAACCGTTATTGATGGAATACGGATCTTTATCGACATCATCGACATGACGGTGATGGGTACGGTGACCTGAGGCCCAGAACAGGATACTGTTCTGTACGGCAAAGGTGCCCATAATCATTAAAATGATTTTCAAAGGTAAAGTGGCTTCATAGGCACGGTGCGCCCATAAACGGTGATAACCTGCTGTAATACCCAAGCTGCTAACGCCAAGTAAAACAAACATGCTGATCCAAGCTGCAAGGCTAAAATCATGGTGGTAAGCATATAACGGGATGGCAATGATTGCGACAATTGGCAAGAACACCAGAGCAAAAACGGCAACCCAGTTAATTGGGGCTTTGGGTAGGGGAGCATTCATCTCCAACAGTACTCCTGAAAGCTGGGGAGGTGTAAAGAAGTGCTTAATCCATTACTTTTTGTATGGAATAAGATTTGAGCATATTAGCATGCGCGTTTCGGCGTCACTAGCATTATTGTACAGATGTATTGTACTAAACAGTAACAGAATAAGATTGAAGCTTCATTGATTTTATCGAAGGCTGCGGCATGATAAAGATAAATCCTTGATCAATGCGAAATCAATCACATGAGATACCGTAAAATTAGTTTAATTTTGCCGTATTTGATCGCGGTGGTTTTCATTACGGCCTGTCAAAGCACACCGCCGTCTTCTACAGCCTCCAAAGTCCAGTCACAGCCACGTGCGGTAAAAGCACCGGCAGCGGTTAAACGCAGTAGCGATGGTCTGCAGGATATTCGCTGGGAAATTCAAACCATTCAGGGGAAAAAGGCACGTTATTTTCATGCCAGCCCGTATTTAATGCTCAATTCCCGTTTTCAGAATCTGCAGGGCAATACCGGCTGTAATTCTCTTTTCGGCCGCTATCAGCTGCAGTTCAGTCAGGGCCGTTTAAGCCTGAACAGCCGTGCCACGCATAATAGTTGTGATCATGCGCTGGCGCAGGAAGCCGACTTGATGGATGCCTTGCAACGGGTCAAACGCTTCCAGTTACAGGGTAAAACCTTATATTTGCTGGATGAGCGCGGGCTAATGCTGATTCAGGCCAATCAACGCTAAATAGAAGTTCAATCAATATAAAATCAGCCTGTAACATGCAGGCTGATTGAGCATCTATTGTTTTAAATATGTTGCATCATCAGTTTTGGGAAATCGGTAATTAAACCGTTAATGCCTAAATCTTTCAGCTGTTTGGCACGTTCCACTTCATTGACCGTCCAGACACTCACCCCCAGTTGTGCTTGCTGGGTGGCCTGAATCATGCGCGGGGTCGCCAGTTCATTCATCCAGCCAATCTGGCAGCAGCCAAAGTGCAATGCCTGTTCAATGGCCTGTTCCTGAATATCTTCTTCAATCAGTAAACCGCGCTTAAAGGTCGATTGCTGCGCCTGTAAGGCCTGATGAATTTTCAGGTCAAAACTGGTAATCACAGCAGAATGTTCAAAGCCTTTGAGCTGCTGATGCAAGGCCAGAGTCAGCTGTTCAGCCTGCGCCTGGGTTTCCACCGCTTTAATTTCAACTTCGATATGTTCAAAGTTCTGGATTAGGGCCAGGGTCTGGTTTAAATACGGGGTGATTTCAAAGTTCGACCAGTTTTTCCAACCATAGGCCTGATTATAATGATGTAAATCTTGCGTGCTGCATTCATACAGCGGACGGTCCTGACCGGTGGTCCGGATCAAATGATCATCATGCATAATGACCAGTTGCTGATCTTTGAGCTGACGTACGTCAAACTCGACGGCGCGTACGCCTAAATCCTGAATATACTGAAAACCGCCCAGGGTATTTTCCGGGGCTTCGCCGCGGGCACCACGATGTCCAATTATACGCATAACAGGCTCAGCGTTTGGGGAGGAAGTTTCATTGTGAGCCTTTAAGATGACCGGGATGTGACAGCGCTATTGTGCGCTGATCTTAAATTTATACAAGTCAGATCAGCGCATATTTTCATCAATTTTTTCTATGAAAATGACGGCTTTATTCAATCGTTTCGTTAATATTTTTTTGCCACAGCACTTCAGCGCCGCCTTCACTGCGTTGCAGGGTGCGTGAAGCCACAAATAACCAGTCAGATAAACGGTTTAAGAGCTGTAAAGAGGTGGCCTGAATATTCTGGTCACGGCTATGCACCGACATCACGCTACGTTCGGCACGGCGGCAGACAGCACGGGCCTGATGGGCATAGCTACACGCCAAGGTGCCGGCAGGCAGAATAAAGTCCTTAAGCATGGGCAGGGTTTCATTCATCCGATCGATGTCGTTTTCCAGAAACTCGATTGATACCGGTTGTACCAGAGTAAAGCCCGGAATGCAGACTTCACCGCCTAAATCAAATAGCCAGTGCTGAATCAGGCTTAAAGATTTATCCCAGCTGGCTTTGTCCTGAATGGTGCTGGCGGCAATCTGTGCGCGCAGTACGCCAATGGTGGCATTCAGTTCATCGACATCGCCGAGTGCGGTAATACGTAAATCATCTTTGGCGACGCGTGAGCCATCACCGAGACCTGTGGTGCCTGAATCGCCTGTGCGGGTATAAATTTTACTTAAGCGGTGACCCATGTAAGTTCCTTAAATAATGAAATGCTGTAAATAAAAAGAATCATGCCATAGCCATGACATGATCCCAAAAGTATTTGCTTGAACTTGGATGGGCTTAATATTTAAAGGTCACACCGGCAGATGCGAGGCGACCACCGTTGATGTAATATTCATCACCACCATATGAAGCAGTTTTAAATTTCACATCACCAATATTTTTGATATTGCTAAATAACTTAATATTAGAATTAATATTCCAATAGCCATTTAAATCTACAGTTGCATAGCCTGGGAGTTCTTTAGAGTTTTTTGCTGCAGAAATCTTAGAAGTGGATTTGGCAATTAATGAAGCACTCAAACCATAGTTCTCATTTTCTAAACCAATTGTAGTCGTAAAAGATTGGCGTGGACGACGAGCCAATTCATATCCTTCTTCGAGGTTTTGAGTTTTGACATAAGCATATTGAGTATTGAAAAATAAGTCCTCATGTTGCCATTTCAAACCGATTTCAGCACCTGTCATTTTGGCTTTGCTTGTATTGATATAGGACGAGTCAGATGTTTGGGTGGATTCATCCCATTCAGAAACATAATCAATTAAGTTTTTGGCCCGAGTTTCAAAAATCGATGCAGAGCCTGTAAAGCCCTGACCGAATATTTGATCGATGCCCATTTCATATGAAATACTTTCTTCTGGTTTTAAGTTTGGATTGCCAGTCGTGATATAGGTAATAGGGCTTGGTTTAGCATATGTATCAATAAAAGTGCTTGCATAAAAGAGCTGATTGCCTGTCGGTGCTTTAAAGCCTGTACCAATATTGCTATATATGCTGGTTGTAGGTGTTAAATCAAAACGTCCTGCGACTTGCCCTACAATATGGCTTCCAAATTGTTCATGATCTTCGAGACGTAAACCCACTTGAGTATGCAGTTGCTCGGTATCTAGTTTATGTTGAATGTAATAGCCAATGGTATCTAAATTTTGTTTTTGTCCATTAATGGAATAACTTTCAATATTGGCATAATTTAATGAAGAACCAATCAATACATTTTGATGATCCGTCATTTTCCAATTTAGATGGAGGTCAGCTTCATCACGTTCTGTGTAGAACAAATAGCCGTAGCCTTGACTGATTAACTCATCTTCAAAATTAGAATATTGTGCATTTAAACTAATCTTTGGATTTAATTTAAATTGTGTCGAAGCAATCAGAACGCGATTTAAAAAGTCCTGAGAACTATAATTAAATTCGTTGATACCTTGATTTTCACTAAAGCTCAAAGACGATTTAATCTGCGTTGTATCTAAACCGATTTTTGTACTATACCCACGTTGGTTAAAAGCTTTATTTTGTTTAGATTTATCGGTGACAGGCGTACCATCACTTTCTAAATTTTGTGCTCTAACTTGCGCATAAAAACCTGATGAATCTTTTAAATCTGCTCCAATAACCGCTTTATAAGTTTTATTTTCACCAACTTCGGTGGTGATAAACGTAGCATTTTTTTCAGGTGTTTTAGTAATGACATTAATAACACCGCCAATAGCATCAGTTCCATATTGTACCGAAGCGGGGCCTTTTAAAATCTCAATTCTCTCAAGATCGCTCAAATCAATATAAGGAATATTAGCTCCGCCATCTAGTGCTGTATTTAAGCTGACGCCATCTTTTAAAAATAACAGGTGCTTAGAGTCTGTACCACGTATGAATCCTGAAGTGGTTTGACCAATACCACCACTCTGTACGATATTGAGAGAAGCATCTTTGCGCAGTAGATCCCCGAGGTTTGAAATCGGTGATTGGTGAATATCTTTTTCAGAAAAAACGGACATTCGTACAGGCACATCCTTGATATTTTGCTCACTACGAGAAGCTGTAACCACAATGGTATTAAGCTTGGCTTGTGCTGTTGGAGACTCGTTGGCAAAACTTGAAGATGAAAAACCCAACGCAAGTGCGATCGCACCTACCAAGGCAGTAGGTTGAAATTGAATAGACATGAAATGCTCCATACATTCACCCCACGTGAATGATTGAGTTAAAGGGCACAACAAGCAGGTATCCGGACTTCAATGTGGCGCCAAGCATCTTGATGATGACCTGGACCTATATATCCACCTTCCCATATCTGAATACAGTGGTGTAAATCGTATGATTTAAACTGATATATGTTTCATTGTTACCGTTGCGGGGGCAGTGTTGGATTTTCACCAATTTCCCTAAAGCCAAGGCTTAAACTTGCTGTGAAACGGGCGCAGTATAAGTGCCGTATGCATTTTAAACAACTTGTGCAAGAATTATCAGGCTGAACTTTACTCAAGTGAAAAAATTTGCATTACAATGAGCCGGCCCCATATTTATAGATAGGCTATAAAGCGGGCATTACGAGAGCCAAACAAGTTATGCGAACCCGTGCCAAAATTTGCGGCATCACCCGGGTTGAAGATGTACATGCCGTCGTCAACAGTGGTGCAGATGCAATTGGTTTTGTATTTTATCCTCCAAGTCCGCGCAGTGTGAGCGCAGAACAGGCCAGCGTTCTGGTACAGGCCATTGCGCCTTATGTGCAGGTGGTGGGTTTATTTGTAAATAGCTCAGCCCGTGAGATTCAGGCCATTCTCAATACAGTCGCGCTGGACATCCTGCAATTTCATGGCGATGAAAGCCCGGAACAGTGCCAGTCAATTGCACAGCAGGTTGGACGTCGCTGGTACAAGGCGATTCAGGTTAAACCGGGCCTAGATGTGGTGGCTGAAATTCAAAAATATCAGCAGGCCGGTGCCAGCGCTGTACTTTTAGATGCCTGGCATCCTGAATTAAAGGGCGGAACCGGGCACAGCTTTGACTGGAGCAGCTTTCCCCAACTGGATATTCCACTGATTTTGGCCGGTGGATTAAACCCTGACAATATTGAAGACGCCATTCACACCACAGCCGCGTTTGCTGTAGATGTGAGCGGAGGCGTAGAATCCGCAAAAGGTATTAAAGACCAACAACTCATAGAACGCTTTATGCAAGGAGTCCATCGTGGATCAGCAAACTGTTAATACAGAAAAACAGGCAATTGACTATACCCAGTTCCCTGATGCAAAAGGGCACTTCGGTATCCATGGCGGACGTTTTGTGTCAGAAACCCTGATGGCGGCTTTAGAAGACTTGGAAAAGCTCTATTTCCGCATGAAGAATGATGAACAGTTTCTGGCAGAATTCGACCGTGATCTCGCTTATTACGTCGGTCGTCCAAGTCCACTGTATTATGCTGAGCGATGGTCGAAAGAGTTGGGTGGTGCACAGATTTACTTAAAACGCGAAGACCTGAACCATACCGGCTCGCATAAAGTGAACAACACCATTGGTCAGGCGTTATTGGCCAAACTTTCAGGTAAAAAACGTATTATTGCCGAAACTGGTGCCGGTCAGCATGGTGTGGCGACAGCAACCATCGCGGCGCGTTTAGGTCTTGAGTGTGTAGTGTTCATGGGTGCGGAAGATGTGAAGCGCCAGGCCATGAATGTGTATCGTATGCGTTTGCTGGGTGCCAAAGTCGTCGCGGTAGAAAGTGGCTCTAAAACTTTAAAAGATGCCATGAATGAAGCGATGCGTGACTGGGTCACCAATGTCGATTCAACCTATTATGTGATCGGAACTGTGGCGGGTCCACATCCCTATCCGCAACTGGTGCGTGATTTCCAGTCCATTATTGGCCGTGAAGCACGCCGTCAGATTCAGGAACAAGCCGGCCGTCTGCCGGATGCACTTGTGGCCTGTGTGGGAGGTGGTTCTAATGCTATGGGCCTGTTCTATCCATTCCTGAATGATCAGGAGGTGAAAATGTACGGTGTTGAAGCGGCGGGCTTAGGCATTGAAACGGGGAAACACTCTGCGCCATTGAATGCCGGTCATGTCGGTGTCCTTCACGGCAACCGTACTTACCTGATGTCAGATGAACAAGGTCAGATTATTGAAACCCATTCGATTTCTGCTGGTCTGGATTATCCGGGTGTGGGTCCTGAGCACAGCTTCCTGAAAGATATGCATCGTGTGGATTATGTGCCAATTAATGACCAGGAAGCTTTACAAGGTTTCCGTGACCTGACCAAGATTGAAGGCATCATTCCGGCATTAGAAAGTTCACATGCGATGGCGTATGTAACCAAGCTGGCGCCAACCATGTCGAAAGATCAAATTATTATTGCAACGGTTTCAGGCCGTGGTGATAAAGACTTGATGACGGTAGCGCGTATTGATGGCGTGGAAATGGTGGATATGTAAAAAATCTCCCTAACCCTCTTTAAGAAAGAGGGAATAGCCCTCCTTAGTAAAAGGAGGGGGAGGATTTAAATCGCATTCAAGCAATTGGGTGCGATTTTTTATTGTTGTAATGAAAGTCCCCCACTTTTTTAAAGGAGGGAGGGATTATTATTCAGATCCTATTTTTGCACAAATTCAGGCAATTATAATTCATCCAGATTTTCCCTTACTTTGGAAAAGCCCAAAGTAAGCAAAGACTTTTGTTGAGCAGATCTGACGTCCCTGTCATGCTGCTCAACAGGCGACATCCCGATCGCCAACGCGTATCATATTGCTGATTTATCTTCTACCTGGTTAAAACCCTCTTCTGGAGTCTTCCATGCCAAGTCTGTTTATTGTCATGTTGGGCGGTCGTCATGCCCGCGCCAATACCGAAGTGCACGATGTGGTGCTTGCCGTGGGTAACACGCTGGAAGAGACTTTCCCTCAGCTAAGACAGGCCTGGTTTGGTGATCAATCCGGCTTACATATTGATGCCTGGGCGCAAATCAATGGGGTGGAATTTGAAGGTAAACAATATCAGCTGCAATTTAGCAATGCAGCCCCGAATCAGGCGCATGAAAAACTCTGGCTAATCAATTTAGGCGGCTACGATGCGCGTGAATTTGGCGAATTGCATCGCTATGTTCTGGTGGTTGCACAAAATACCATGGTGGCCAAACAGCGTGGCAAGGCATATTTTGCTGCACACTGGCAAAAGCAGCATACCGACCGGGTGCTGGATGTCGATGACTGCATCGCCATTGATCAGGTGCATGGCCGTTATGTACAACTGGTGGCCGGGGAGTTTGCTGGAAACCGCTGGGAAAATACCTATTCGCCTATTTCAGAATCCTGACTGTAGCAGACTTAAGCAATTGGTTTGGCTTGGATATTGTGAAAGAAAGCAATCTATGTTTTTGTTATTGTTTAGATAAAATAATCTTATTTTTATTTTTCTGGCCAGATTTTATAGGCATAATAAGGCGGTAGCTACAGTGTCTCAAACCACATGGAATGTCGTACATGGATTTAATACAACAGAATGGACAGCCACGTTACGGACGTTTTAAGCAATTACCGACCAGTATCCAATACCATCATTATCAATATAAAAGCCCCTATGGTGATGTGCTGTCTGGTTGGCGTAAACGATTAAAATATAAGAAATTTAAATTTTGTTGTATTCAGCATGAGCACTATACCATTGGCCTGGCCATTGTTGATATTGCCTGGGCCGGGCATGGTTTTGTTTATATCTACAATCATTTGACCGGTGAAGTGCTGGAATGGGATGCGATCAGTTTTCTGGCCCGGCATACGGTGCTGGACGAGCAGCCGCTGTTTAACCATAGTCATTTTCATAAAGCCGGTTATCAGCTGGATATTCAGCATGCCAATGGGGTGCGTTATATCCGGGTGACTAAATACGGCGAACTGCGCCTGAGTGCGCGAATTTTCTGTGCCGGCACTGATCCATTAAGCATGTGCAGTCCGAATGGGATTAATGGCTGGACCTATACCCAAAAGCTGACCACACTCGGCTGTGAAGGTTTTTTTATTAACAAGCAGGGACAAACCATCCAGTTTCATGACAAAACTTTTGTTTCTCTGGATGATACCTGTGGTTTTTTACGCCCGGAAACGGCCTGGTTCTGGCTGTCCTGTAATTTCTGGGATGCCCAGAACAAACGGGTTGGCATTAATCTGGCTTCTGGTGTCAATGAAAGCTTTGGCAATGAAAACTGTCTGTGGGTCAATGGCCGCCTGTATCCGCTGGCAGATGTGTTATTTGAGCAGCAGTCAGATAACCAGTGGAATATTGTCTCGCTGGACCAAAGCCTGAATTTAACCGTGACCACCGGCTGGCGCCGTTATGAAAATCTGAACCTGCGCCTGGTGGGCAGCCAGTTTAGCCAGTGGCAGGCCAAAGTCAGCGGTACCATTGTGCAGGATGATCAGGAAATTGTGTTCCTGAATGAATATGCCTTGCTGGAACAGCATTATGCCAAATGGTAGATCTTCGTCGCTGCTCCTTCTCACCAAAAAGCTACAACTCATCCACTCAATAAAAAAGCTGAACCTGACATTCAGCTTTTTTAATCCATCATAACTTTTCTTTAATCTTTAGCCGCCTGCCAGAAGGCTTCACCGGCCTGAATCGGATCATTGGTCTGTTCCAGGGTGTTAATCCAGACTTCATACTGGGCAATAATCGGATGCTGGCTGGGATGAAAATCTTTTTTAAACCAGTCCTTATATAGCCGGCCCATCCGGGTCAAGGTGCCTTTTTTGCCAAAGAACCACGGCAAACCTTTGGCATTCAGTTGCAGACGCTGCCACAGACTAAAGCCATCCTGTTTTAACATGATATTGGCCCGATAAATGGTAAAACCAAACATCAGGAACGTGGTCCAGACCAGGGCAAAATGCCGCATCGCTTCAGAAACTTGGGCCACATCACGCATTACATCAAAGGCCACATCCCGATGTTCCATTTCTTCAATCGCATGCCAGGCAAACAAGGCGCGTACATACGGATGTGCTTCAGCTAACGTCGAGCGATGGGCATAAAAGGTTTCAGCCATGAGGGCGGTCAGATGCTCGGCTGCTGCCGTGGTGGCAATATTATATTCCGGGGAGCGTTTTTCCAGTTCAAATTTAAAAATCCGGTTGAGCTGGCGGATAAACTGATCCACCGGCATACCCTGATTTTTCATTAGCTGGTTCATTTTGTCATGCGCGATGCCATGCTGGGCTTCCTGGCGGATAAAGTCGGCCACGCGTTGCTGCAGTTCTGGCTGCTGAATCTGCTCGCGGTACAAGCGTACCGACTGAATAAAATAGCGTTCCCCATCGGGAAAGGTCAGGCTTAAGGCATCAAACATGCGGGTCAGAAAAGGATCTCCACCAAACCAGAAGCGTGGAATCTGTTCCAGCTTAAAGTCGAGATTGCTGCGCACCACTGGTTGCGCCTGATATTGGACTATGGCATTCATCTTGTTTTACTTCATCTAGTCGTTCATATCTGCAGTATGTCGGGCTTTAGCGGCTTTGTTTTGACAAGTCTTGCCAGTTTTTATACATTTTACGCCATAGTGAAAATAAGAAATGTCAGGATGACAACTTACCCGAGTGATATTCAGATTCCAAACGGCTATGTGCATTTGTGGCAGTCCTACCTGCAGGCACAAGGTGTGCAGCCACAACAGCTCGAGCTGTCAGACAGCTTGCAGCAATATGTGCAGCATGTACTGAGTTTGCCGATTGATGGCCAATCTTCCTGTCAGGCTTTTATTGCGTTACTGGAACAGACCCGGCAGCAGCTGAACACAGCCTATCTGGTGTTTGAGCTGGCGCGTTTTATCCGGCCGGAACATTTTGGTGTGCTCGGCTATATGGCCTCGCGCAGTAATAGCGTGGCTGAAGCCTTGCAGTATATTGCCCAGTTTAGCCGGCTGGTGATTGATGCTAACGAAGCGGTTCCCATGCAGATTCAGCAGCAGGATGATCTGCTGATTGTCTCCTGGCCGAATCCGCAGGATCAGAGCACGCTGATTCACGAAATCACCTTTGCCTGTATGCTGCAGCTGGCCCGGCAGATGTTTGCGGCCGAGCACTTTCCCTTGCGCCGGGTTCATTTTGCCCATGCTCCGCAAACGGCGCTGTATCAATATCAAAAATTTTATGGCTGCGAAGTGCTGTTTGATCAGCCAGATTATCAGCTGGTGCTGAGTATCGACAGCCTGCAGCTGCAACCGCAGCAGCCTGATCCAACTTTAATCGGGATTTTAAAAAAACAGGCTGAAGAAGCGATGGCGGCCAAACCCTTGCTGGAAGGGCTGGACCAGAAGCTGCGCCATCTGATTGCCGATTATTTAAGGCTGCAGCAACAAGCACCCAAGCTGGATGAGCTGGCTGTCGAGCTGTGTATGTCCAGTCGCACTTTACAGCGTCAACTGAGTGAACTGGGGACCTCATTTAAACAGCTGCTGGACATGGAAAGGATCAAACGCTGTGAGTTGCTATTACCGCAAAAGCTGAGTCTGACCGAGATTGCCAGCCAGCTCGGTTATTCCGATCAGTCGGCTTTGGCGCGTGCCTATAAAGCGCATTGCGGCCAGACCTTAACCGAGCGGCGCCGGGTACTGCGTCAGCAACAGACCACCAATAAAAAGCGGCTGAATAGCCGCTTGGAAAATTAAAAAGTACAGTCTTAAGCCGTGCGCAGTTTAGGGAAACGCAAGGCAATAGCGGCAATCGCAAAAATCGCCAGCACCCAGCAATAATAGACACTGCCAATCAGCTCTACCGGTGACATTTTGGCAATCGAGCAGGCCAGCAATAACTGGGCGCCATAAGGAATCAGGCCCTGTACCACGCAGGAGAAAATATCCAGCAGGGCGGCAGCGCGTTTCGGATCGACGCCATATTCCTGCGCCACTTCCCGCGCCATATCTCCAGACAGGATAATCGCCACGGTATTGTTGGCCACAAACAGGTTGGAAAACACCACCAGAAAGCTAATCCCCAACTCACCAGCACGTTGCGCGCCAACCTTAAACAGGCGAGTCAGCTTGTAGATGCGTTGAATCAGCCATTCCAGGCCACCTTCTTTTTGCATAATGGCCGATAAGCCACCCAGGAACATCGACAGCAACGCCACTTCAAACATGCCGACAAAGCCATCATAAATAGCGCCATTCAGCTTGAGCAGATCAAACTCGGGCAGCATCAACAGTCCCATCAGTGCCGAGAGTAAAATCCCGATGGTTAACACTGCCAGTACATGCAGGCGGGAAAAGGCCAGCACAAACACCGCCACATAAGGCAAGATGAGCCAGGCGTTATACTCCTGATAGGCAATGGCCTGGGTATTCTGGTTGATCAGCATATAAATCAGCACTGTGATCAGCGCGGCCGGTACGGCAATCCAGACATTGACCTTGAATTTGTCACGCAGCTGTACTTTCTGGCTGCTGGTGGCGGCAATGGTGGTGTCGGAAATCATCGACAGGTTGTCGCCAAACATGGCACCGCCAACCACCGCACCAATGGTATAGACCGTGGCAATTTGCGTGGCTTCGGAAAAACCAAAGGCAATGGGTGCACAGGCTGCAATGGTGCCCATTGAGGTGCCCATGGCAGTGGCAACAAAGGCTGAAATCAGAAACAGCATCGGCAGTACAAATTCAGGCGGAATAATCGACAGGCCCAGCTGTACCGTGGCATTGACACTGCCAATGGCGCCACTGGTGCTGGCAAAGGCACCGGCCAGCATAAACACCATAAACATCAGGATCAGATTGGGATGGCTGGCGCCCTGCAAAAATTCTTCAATGGCCCGGTTCAGCTGACCACGATAGAGCAATAATGCCAGGATAATCGCCGGAATGGCCGCCACCGGCGCCTTGACCTGATAGAAGGCAAACTCGGTCCCAATCAGGGAATGGTAAATGCCACTGCCTAAAAAAATGGCTAAAAATACAATAAGTGGCAACAGCGCAAGCCCGCGAGCGTGCACTTTTGCCTGGGAGTCGGAAATCATAGAAATAAGAAAAAGTCTGAAAACGGCGCTAGTATAAAGCAGCTTTTGCTATTTCTGAAAACTTTAAATGTAAATGCTAACTGTCCTATTTTTATCATCTTTTTTGCTCAGTCATTGGGTTTTTCTAACTGCTTGAGATTGCTGGGAATAGCGAAATTAGGCATCTTTGATCATTGAGAAAAAAACCTAAATATCGGTAAATGTAGCTTTCGGGTTGTTCTGGAATTCGCGCTTTGCTGATGAAATCGGGCATCGACCAGCTGTGCTCTGTTCAATGAGCAAAAAATAGCGTTACAATGCGATGTCCTGTATTTCGACAATAGCAACTTATCAGTTTTGAATTATTCAAGGAAAGCACAGCCCTATGTCACGTTTAGCCACCCGATTTGCACAGTTGAAATCTCAACAACGTAAGGCCCTCGTATCTTATGTCATGGCAGGTGACCCACAGCCACAGGTAACGGTACCGCTGTTACATCAAATGGTTGAGGCGGGTGTAGATGTGATTGAGCTTGGACTGCCATTCTCTGACCCGATGGCCGATGGTCCAGTCATTGCCTTGGCTGCAGAACGTGCATTGGCAGGGGGAACCAATACCCTCGATGCACTGAATATGGTCAAGGAATTCCGCCAAAAAGACACGGAAACACCAGTGGTGCTCATGGGTTATTTAAACCCGGTTGAGGTCATTGGCTACCAGAAGTTTGTCGCCTATGCGCATGAATGTGGGGTAGATGGTGTCTTGCTGGTGGATCTGCCGCCAGAAGAAGCTGCCGATTTGGACCAGATCTTACAGCAGTATGATATGGACCAGATTTTCCTGCTGGCACCAACCTCTACCGATGAGCGTATCCAGCATGTAGTGAAACAGGCCAGCGGCTTTATTTACTACGTGTCGCTCAAAGGCGTGACCGGTGCAGCCACTTTAGATGTCTCTGAAGCGGCGCAGCGGATTGAGAAAATCAAGGCAGTCACCGATGTACCGGTTGGTGTCGGTTTCGGTATCAGTGATGCGGCATCTGCCAAAGTCATGGGTGCCGTGGCAGATGCAGTCATCGTCGGCAGTGCTTTCGTAAAACAGTTTGCCAACCTCGAACCAGAACAAGCCGTGGTTGAAACGGTTAATAAAGTCAAGGAGCTTCGAGCCGCGCTCGATGAGTTAGTATGAGTCAAGAAGTCAAACCAGGGAAAATCTTAAGCCCAACTACGCCGTGGACAGAACGCGGCGTACCGGGAATTCATGTACCGGATGAGCAGCAAGCCTTAAAGGCGACATTCACCGAACCAACCATCGAATGTCCGGAATGTCATGCACTGGTGACTCGTACAGCCATGTCTTTCAATGCCTATGTCTGCCCGCAATGTGACGAGCATTTACGCATGAAAGCGCGTGACCGTTTAACCTGGTTCCTCGATCAGGTCGATGCCGAACTGGGTCAGGAGTTTTCTGCCAAAGATCCACTGAAATTTGTGGACAGCAAGCCGTATCCGGACCGTATGGCCGAAGCACAAAAGAAAACCGGTGAAACTGAAGCTTTACTGGTCATGCAAGGTTTATTAAAAGGCGTGCCGGTAACCACCTGTGCCTTTGAATTTGACTTTATGGGCGGCTCTATGGGCACTGTAGTCGGTGACCGTTTTGTGCTTGCAGCGGAACGTGCCATTCAGCAACGTCAGCCGTTAATCTGCTTTGCCGCCTCAGGCGGTGCGCGTATGCAGGAAGGCATGCTGTCTTTAATGCAGATGGCGCGTACTTCAGCAGCCATCCAGCGTTTAAAAGAAGCGGGCTTACCATATATCGTGGTCTTAACCCATCCGGTATATGGTGGCGTAACGGCATCGTTGGCAATGTTGGGTGATGTTCATCTGGCAGAACCAAAAGCCATGATTGGCTTTGCCGGTAAGCGTGTAATTGAGCAAACCGTACGTGAAAAACTGGATGAACCGTTCCAGCGCGCGGAATACCTGCTTGATCATGGTGTGGTCGATCAGATTGTTCATCGTCATGCATTACGTGATACTGTATATCGCATTGTCACGAAACTGATGAATTTGTCTTGAATACAGCACCACTTGCAACCGACTCTTTAGAAACATGGCTCAATTATTGGAGCCATGTTCACGTTACAGGGATTGATTTAGGTCTGGAACGGGTGATTCCTGTGGCTGAAAAGCTGGGCGTCACTCACCCGGACGCAAAAGTGTTTACCGTCGCGGGCACCAATGGCAAAGGTTCCACCACCACCACCTTGGCCGCGATTTTAAATGCTCAGGGTTATCAGGTGGGGCTGTATCAGTCGCCGCATATTTACCGTTTTAATGAACGGGTCAAACTGGGCGGCGTCGAGGTCGATGACCAGCAACTGATTGAGGCCTTTGTACAGGTTGATCAGGCGCGTCGTGACTGTAATTTAAGTTTATCGTTTTTTGAAGCCACCACGCTGGCGGCTTTTGTCATTTTTAAACAGCAGGCCTGTGATGTCTGGGTGCTGGAAGTTGGCCTAGGTGGCCGTCTGGATGTGGTTAATGTGGTACATCCCGATATGGCCGTGATTACCAATATCGGGCTGGATCATACCGACTGGCTGGGCGATACCATTGAAAAAATTGCCTTTGAAAAAGCCGGCATCATCCGCCCGAATATTCCGGTGATCTTTGGCGGCGTGCAGGAATTACCGCAAGCCATTCAGGACAAGGCAGCACAGTGTCAGGCCCCACTGTATGTCGCCAATCGTGATTATTTTTATCGCACCGCTGCAGATGGCCAGTCCTGGTTATTTGCCAGCAGTGGCAGCACCTTAAAATTACCGCTTGGCACGCTGGCGCTGGAAAATATGTCGACCGCAGTTGCCGCCGTGTTACTTAGCGGTCTGAACATCCAGCAGCAGGCGATTGCCGAAGGCATCCAACAGGCCCAGCTCCCGGGCCGTTTTGAAATTCGCCAGATTGCCGGCAAGACCGTAATCTTTGACGCCGGGCACAATCCGCACGGTGTAGAGTTTTTGTTAAAGCAATTGCGAAATTATTTAAATTACAATAAACAGTACACCGAAGTGATCAGTGTGTTTTCCATGCTGGCCGATAAAGATGTGAATTCTGTCGTTGCCTTATTGAAAGAACATGTTTTAATGTGGAAAATTGCACAATTAAATGTTCCTCGTGCGGCAGACATCACACAACTAGATGCGGCTCTCGAGGGCGAAACAGTACAGCACTTTGATAGTGTTCAATTAGCTTTTAAATCAGCGCTGGATGAAACGAACAATAATCAGCTGATTTTGGTATGTGGATCATTTCATACCTTAGAAGCGGTATGGGAGTATTTGGAAGAATGTCAATGAATAACAAACAGCGCTGGATGGGCGGCGTTGTTTTATTGGGTGGTGGTGTGTTATTGGCAGCATTACTCCTGAAAGGCCAAGAAGAAATACATCAAAATAATGTCAAAACGCCAGAACGGGTCGAACAGTTACAGCAAAATACTGTGCCTGAAGCCGAAATGATTCAGCTACAACCGTTAACGGTAGATGTAGAAACTGAAAAACGTCTGCTGGAAGAGCAGCGCCGTGCTCGTGAAAAAGCTGTGGCCGAACAGGAAGCGCGTGCAGCTGAATTCCTGGCCATGCAGCAGCAGGCAGAAGCTGAAGCCGCCCGTAAGGCTGCAGAAGAATATGCGGCCTTAAATGCGCTACGTAATGGCCAGCAGCAAAGTTCCGACAATATTCCGCCAGAACTGGTCGAAGATGAGCAGGCCAAACAAAAACGTCTGGCTGAAGAAAAACTGGCTGCCCAGAAAAAGCTGGAACAGCAAAAAGCAGCTGAAGCCAAAAAAGCTGCCGAGCAGAAAGCGGCCCAAGAGCGTACTGCTGCCGAGAAAAAAGCAGCAGAACAAAAAGCTGCGGAAGAAAAACGCTTAGCCGAAGAAAAGCGTCAGGCAGAAGCCAAACGCAAGGCCGAGCAGGAACGTAAGGCTGCTGAACAGAAAGCTGCAGAAGAGAAGCGCAAAGCTGAGGAAAAACGTCAGGCAGAAGCCAAACGTAAAGCCGAAGAAGAAGCCAAAAAGAAAGCTGAAGCCGAGAAAGCACGTAAACTGCTGGAAGGCGAAGATGATGGCAAACAGTGGATGGTGCAGGTGGCACTGGCCGCCAATGAAGCCAATGCCGATGCACTGGCCGCGCGCTTAAAAGCCAAAGGCTATAAAGTCACCAAGAGTCCAACCTCTAAAGGGATCCGGATTATGGTGGGGCCATCTAAAGACCGTGAAAGTGCCGATGCAGCACGCAAGAAAATTGCAGCAGATGCCAGCCTGAACATGAAATCGGCCTGGGTGATTGACTGGGTGCCGTTAGACAAGCGGAACTAGTTGTAAGTATCCTTCGGCATTTTGCCCTTAGTTTTAATCTGATGGATTTGACAGTTGCTGTCGAATCCATTTTATATTTTCAGGACGAAATAAGGCATCAATATTGACCCAGATCGGATGGAAGCCAAAGCCGCCATATTTCATTTCTGCCAGCGCCTGTTCCACCGGCCAGTGTTCAAATATAATCCGGTACATGGCCACACTGGCCCCGGTCCGGTCTGCACCATGATAACAATGAATCAGCACTTTTTGCTGTTGGGCTTGGGCGCTTTGAATCTGCTGCATCACCTGCAATAAATCTTCCCGATCAATGGCCCAGGTATGAATCGGTAGATGCACCGATTGCAATCCATGCTGCTGCAGCGGTTTAGCCTCTGTCGCTTTGGGGCGTAGATTAATCACTACATCAATCTCATGCTGTTGTAACAATGTTGCCAGCTGCTGATCGGGCTGTTCGCTACGAAACAGCATCGGGCTGACCTGATAAAAATTGTGCTGCGCATCCAGCGGTTGAGCCCAGGTACTCGGGCGTTGCTGTTCAGATAAGGCCGGTGTGGTCATGCAGCCCGTGCAACAAATACAGGTCAGGACCAGGGCAAGCAGATTTTTGAGCATAGTGTTCTAATTGGTTGTGCTGAAATTGGTTGTGCTGGACCATCCCAGTGTAGCACGGCTGAGGTGCTGACCTTGTACCATGAAAAAATGCCCGTCCGAAGACAGGCATACAGGAAGATGAACGGATATTGATTATTTAGTCACGATTCGGCTGCGGGGTTAAACGCAGGTATGGTTTTACTGCGGTATAGCCTTTCGGGAAGCGCTGTTTTAATTCGGCTTCATCTTGCAGTGAAGGCACAATCACCACATCTTCACCCTCTTGCCAGTTGGCCGGGGTGGCCACTTTATAGTTGTCGGTCAGTTGCAGGGAATCGACCACGCGTAAAATTTCATGGAAATTACGTCCGGTAGAGGCCGGATAGGTAATAATCAGACGCACTTTTTTATTCGGGTCGATAATCACCAGGGAGCGTACCGTCAGGGTTTCGCTGGCATTGGGATGGATAAAATCATATAGCGTCGATACTTTACGGTCCTGATCGGCAATAATCGGAAAATTCACGCTGGTGTTCTGGGTTTCGTTAATGTCATTAATCCAGCCTTTGTGTGACTCGACATCATCGACCGACAGGGCAATGGCCTTGACGCCACGTTTTTCAAATTCCTGTTTGAGTTTTGCGGTATAGCCCAGTTCGGTGGTGCAGACCGGGGTGTAGTCGGCAGGATGTGAAAACAGGATGCCCCAGCTGTCGCCCAGAAATTCATAAAAGTTCAGGGTGCCTTCGCTTGATTCCTGAGTAAAGTCGGGTGCGGTATCGCCTAATCGTAAACTCATTTTAACTGCCTCATATCGTTGTTGTATTGGGGGAGGGGATTGACTATGGCGCAATTCTTTTAGCATTGAAAATACTTTTTTTGTAATTCTTTATGAATATATTGAATAAGTGATTGAATGAAATGCTGAAAAAACATGCAGTCATATTGTCATGCTTTGACTATATCATCCGATTAAAATTTGCTACATTATCTTGCCTTAGCTTCGCTGTACGGATAGAAATCATCAGAATTTTTTGATGGGTTGTGTGCAAAACCCTTGTACTTCAAATTTCTAGCACCATAATAACGACTGAGAACAAATTATTCTTTTGACAAGCAAGATTTAGAGAGTCTATTCATGTTGGCAAGTCTGATCGGAGGAATCTTCGGTACCAAAAATGAGCGCGAACTCAAACGCATGCGTAAAATCGTAGACAAGATTAATGCGCTCGAGCCGACGATATCAGCCTTAAGCGATGCAGACTTATCTGCAAAAACCGAAGAATTCAAACAACGATATAACAAGGGCGAAAGTCTAGATAAGTTATTGCCAGAAGCGTTTGCAGTCTGCCGTGAAGCCGGGAAACGGGTCATGGGCATGCGCCATTATGATGTACAGCTGATTGGTGGTATTACCCTGCACGAAGGTAAAATTGCAGAAATGCGTACCGGTGAAGGTAAAACCTTAATGGGGACTTTGGCCTGTTACCTGAATGCCTTAAGTGGTGAAAGCGTACACGTGATTACCGTGAACGACTACCTGGCGCAGCGTGATGCCGAACTCAACCGTCCACTCTTTGAATTTCTGGGTTTAAGCATCGGCATTATTTATTCGATGCAGGACCCGACCGAAAAAGCGCAAGCTTACCGTGCCGATATTACTTACGGAACCAACAACGAATTTGGTTTCGACTATTTGCGTGACAACATGGTGTTCTCGCTGGCAGAGAAAAAGCAGCGTGGCCTGACCTATGCCATTATCGATGAGGTCGACTCGATCCTGATTGATGAAGCACGTACCCCGCTGATTATCTCGGGTCAGAGCGAAGACTCATCACAGCTGTATGCGGCGATTAATACCATTCCGCCTAAACTGCATCCGCAAAAAGAAGAGAAAGTGCCAGATGGCGGTCACTTCTGGATTGATGAAAAACAGCGTTCGGTTGAAATGACCGAAGTCGGTTATGAAACCGTAGAAAATGAGCTGATTCAGATGGGGCTGCTGGCAGAGGGGGAAAGCCTGTATTCTGCTTCCAACCTGAATCTGGTACATCACGTGTCTGCGGCCATTCGTGCCCATTTCCTGTATCAGCGCAATGTGCATTACATCATCCATGATGGTGAAGTAATTATTGTTGATGAAAACACCGGTCGTACCATGCCGGGTCGTCGCTGGTCTGAAGGTCTGCATCAGGCGGTTGAAGCCAAAGAAGGTCTGGAAATCCAGCCGGAAAACCAGACTCTGGCCACCACCACCTTCCAGAACTACTTCCGTCTGTACAAAAAACTGTCCGGGATGACCGGTACTGCCGATACTGAAGCGGCAGAAATGAAAGAAATTTATGGTCTGGATGTGGTGATTATTCCAACCCACCGTCCAATGATCCGTCAGGACCATAACGATTTAATCTATTTAAATCGTGAAGGCAAATACAATGCGATTATTCAGGAAATCCTGCGCGTGCAGGAATCCGGTGTCGCGCCGATCCTGATTGGTACCGCCACCATTGAAGCCTCAGAAATCCTCTCGGACAAACTGAAAGAGGCCGGTATTCATCACGAAGTTCTGAACGCCAAACAGCACGAACGTGAAGCCGATATTATTGCCCAAGCTGGTGCACCACGTGCGGTGACCATTGCCACCAACATGGCGGGTCGTGGTACCGATATTCTGCTCGGTGGTAACTGGAAAGCGCTGCTGGCCAAAATTGAAAACCCGACACCTGAAGATGAACAACGTCTGAAAGAAGAATGGGACCAGAACCACGAAGCGGTACTGGCCTCAGGCGGTTTGCATATTATTGGTTCTGAACGCCATGAATCACGCCGTATTGATAACCAGCTGCGTGGTCGTGCCGGTCGTCAGGGTGACCCGGGTGTGTCGCGTTTCTATCTGTCACTTGAAGATGACCTGATGCGTATTTTCGCCGGTGATCGTGTGGTGGCCATGATGCGTGCCATGGGCCTGAAAGAAGATGAAGCCATTGAACACAAAATGGTGTCGCGTTCGATTGAAAATGCCCAGCGCAAAGTTGAAGCACGTAACTTCGATATCCGTAAGAACCTGTTGAAATACGATGACGTCAACAATGAACAGCGTAAGATTATTTACTCACAGCGTGATGAAATTCTTGCCGCAAACTCATTGCAAGATTACATCGAAGAAATGCACCGTGAAGTGATTCAGGGCGTGATTGCCAACTATGTACCACCAGAGTCGATTCATGATCAGTGGGATATTGACGGTCTGGAGCAGGCGTTACGTGAAGATCTGGCTTTAGATCTGCCAATTAACCAATGGTTAGAAGAAGATCGCCGTCTGGATGAAGAAGGTCTGGTGGAGCGTATTTCTGATGAGCTGGTGGCTCGTTATAACAGCCGCCGTCAGCAAATGGGTGATGAATCTGCAGCCATGCTGGAGCGTCACTTTATGCTCAACTCGCTGGATCGTCACTGGAAAGACCATCTGGCGGCAATGGATTACTTGCGTCAAGGCATTCATTTACGTGGTTATGCGCAAAAGAATCCGGAGCAGGAATACAAGAAAGAAGCCTTTAACCTGTTTGTGAACATGCTCGCTGTGATCAAGTCTGATGTCGTGACTGACTTGTCTCGCGTACACGTACCAACAGCTGAAGAACTGGCTGAACTTGAAGCACAGAAACAGGCACAAGCCGAGGCGATGCAGCTGAATCTGTCTCATGCCGATGTGGACAGTCTGACCGGTGAAACTTTCGAAGCCGATGCGCAGCAGACAACCCCAACCGAAACGGTGTTTACGCCACCGGCAAGCCGTAATTCACCATGTCCATGTGGTTCAGGTCTGAAATACAAACAGTGCCACGGCAAAATCTAAGCCATTTAAAACATCTCGCAAAAAGCAGAATTTCGATTCTGCTTTTTTTATTCCGCTAAGTGTTTGAATAGTTTTGCAAGATGTGAATACAGATTGCAGTGCAGGAAATTAAATGGTATTTAGTTGCACATTGCACACCGAAAAGTGGAAAACACAATGAAAAAAGTATTACAACCTTTACTGATTGTTGCTTTAGCAGCACCTGCTTTGGCTTTTGCCAATACCCAAACCACCACGCCGGCAAAAGTACAGGCCGCAGTCGGTGTAAGCACCACCCAAGCAGTGGTCAATAATGACCAGGTGACGGTTGCAAGCCCACGTACCGGTATCCGTTATACCTTTGCCAACCCGAATAAACGTCCGATTGTGCTCCAGACTGCAGCCATTGCACCGGCCAATGCCGCCAATGCCGATCGCATTGTTGCTTCTAACCCGGCATTGTCTGCAGAAAGCCAGCAAAAAGCCAAACAGGCTTTATTAAACGAAGCTGCGCAACTGGCCAAAAACTAAGGGTCAAGCACACAACACTAACCAGCCTCAGGGCTGGTTTTTTATTGTACGGCAGTTGAGTCCGGTCACAATTTTGTGGATGACGGGTTCTGCTCGATTTTTTCCTGATTTTGTTCTAAGCTGTGCACACTGAATTATTAACTGGTTGGACGTTTTAAAAATGGCAGTAGGTGACGTTTCTATGCCACAGATGCATGTGGTCAAAGGGGTGAGAATTGGGACAGCAGAAGCCTATGTTCGTTATAAGAACCGACGTGACCTTGTTATTTTTGAACTGGCCGAAGGCGCCAATGTCGCCGGTGTGTTTACCCAAAACGCCTTTTGTGCAGCACCTGTGCATATCTGTAAAGCACATCTGCAGGCGGGTAATCCACGTTATTTAGTGATTAACACCGGCAATGCTAATGCCGGAACCGGTAAAACCGGTATGCAAAATGCAGCAGCAACCTGTGCCAAGCTGGCTGAACTGGCAGGTGTACAGACTGCCGAAGTATTGCCATTTTCTACCGGTGTGATTGGCGAGCAGTTACCAATTGAGCGTTTAACTGCGGGTTTACAACCGGCCCTAGACAGCTTGCGTGCTGATGCCTGGGACGACGCTGCCCGCGGTATTATGACCACAGATACCACACCGAAAGGTGCATCTGAGCAGTTTGAACTGGATGGCATCACTTATACCATGACCGGTATTTCTAAAGGTGCCGGCATGATTCGCCCGAATATGGCGACCATGCTTGGTTATGTGGCCACTGATGCTCCAATCAGCCGTGAACTGGTACAGCAACTGTTGAGTAGTACGGTTAATGTCTCGTTTAACCGCATCACTGTCGATGGTGATACCTCAACCAATGACTCCTGTATCTTCATTGCAACTGGCCAAGCCGGTGGTACAGAAATCAGCTCGACCGAAGATCCGCGTTATGCCGTAGTATTAGAGGTTTTAACCCGGGTGATGACACGTCTGGCGCAGCTGATTGTGCGTGATGGTGAAGGCGCGACCAAATTTATTACCGTTGCAGTCGAAGGTGGACAAAATACCCAGGAATGTTGCGATATTGCTTACAGTATTGCTCATTCACCGCTAGTAAAAACCGCTATTTTTGCCTCAGATCCAAACTGGGGCCGTATTCTGGCGGCCATTGGTTATGCGGGCGTGCCAAATTTAGACGTTGAAAAAATTCAGGTTTGGTTAGATGATGTACAAATCTGTAAAGATGGCGGCGCCGCAGCGGACTATACCGAAGAAGCCGGCGCACGTGTCATGGCGCAGCAGGAAATGACCATTCGTGTAGATTTAGGTCGTGGCCAGGCTCAAGATACCGTCTATACCTGCGATTTATCTTATGATTATGTCAAGATTAATGCAGACTACCGTTCTTAAGTCCCTGATGTATTTCTGAAAAAGCCTCCGTTGTGAGGCTTTTTTACAACGCTGTATTTTTAATGATTGGTCAAGCGCTGACACTGACCAATTGCTGATGTAACTGCTTGTGCAAACAAGCATTTCGATAGAGAAGACGCTGTTATGAATGATGCGACCAATTTAATTGCCAATGAAGCAAAGTCGATTGTGCAGGCGCATTTAGACCGTTTGGGTGAACCGAAAGAAAATCATTTAACTGAAGAAGCCAAGCAGGCCAAATTTGCCTTAATTCAGGCCGAACTTAAAAAACGTGATGCAGTACTGGTGGCACACTATTATTGCGATCCTGAAGTGCAAGAGCTGGCAGAGCTGACGGGTGGTTGTGTATCGGATTCACTGGAAATGGCACGTTTTGGTCGTGATCATGCAGCGTCAACCTTGGTGGTGGCCGGGGTGAAATTTATGGGCGAAACCGCCAAAATCCTGTCACCTGAGAAAACAGTGCTGATGCCGACGCTGGAAGCCACCTGTTCACTCGACCTGGGCTGCCCGGTAGATGAATTTACCCAATTCTGCGATGCCCATCCTGATCATACCGTAGTGGTGTATGCCAACACCTCGGCTGCTGTGAAAGCCCGTGCCGACTGGGTGGTAACCTCAAGCTGTGCGGTTGAAATTGTCGAGCATCTCGATAGCCTGGGTGAAAAAATTATCTGGGCACCGGATCAGCATTTGGGGCGTTATATCCAGAAAAAAACGGGCGCAGATATGCTACTCTGGGATGGTGCCTGTATCGTGCATGAAGAATTCCGTGCCCGCGGGATTGCACAAATGAAAGCGCTTTATCCGGATGCAGCGGTGCTGGTGCATCCAGAATCACCAGAATCGGTGGTGGATGTTGCTGATGCAGTCGGCAGTACCTCGCAATTGATCAAGGCTGCCCAGACTTTGCCACATGAGCGTTTAATTGTGGCGACCGACCGCGGGATTTTCTACAAAATGCAGCAGGCGGTACCGAACAAGATTCTGGTGGAAGCGCCGACCGCCGGTGAAGGCGCGACCTGTCGTTCATGCGCGCATTGCCCGTGGATGGCTATGAACGAACTAGATGGGATTTTGCAGGTTTTACAGCAGGGTGATCAGGAAATTTTTGTTGATCCTACGCTGGCAGAACGCGCCAAATTACCGCTCGATCGCATGTTAAACTTCAGTGCGCAGCTAAAACGCTAAAAATTGATTGAAAAATGTCTAAAATGCTTGATAAATAAGCGGTTGAAGAGATTTTTCATATTTTTTTAAAGATAGGTGTTGACGTCCACGGGCGTCGCGCCTAGAATGCACACCGTACCGCACGATGTGCGATACACGAAAAGCTGAGATGAAACGGAGCATAGCACAGCCTGGTAGTGCACCTGGTTTGGGACCAGGGGGTCGTAGGTTCGAATCCTACTGCTCCGACCAATTTCTCAAGGCAACGATGTGTTTTTGGTATCATCGGTTAAGCGCTTGTAGCTCAGTTGGATAGAGCATCCGCCTTCTAAGCGGATGGTCACAGGTTCGAATCCTGTCAGGCGCGCCATTTTGGTGGCTTGGTATTGTAGAACTAATTGATGGTGGATGTAGCTCAGTTGGTAGAGCCCTGGATTGTGATTCCAGTTGTCGCGGGTTCGAATCCCGTCATTCACCCCAACTTTTAAAGTTGAACATCGGAGCATAGCACAGCCTGGTAGTGCACCTGGTTTGGGACCAGGGGGTCGTAGGTTCGAATCCTACTGCTCCGACCACTTTCCTTAAAGTTGAAAGATAAAAGATGCCGCGTTAAGCGGTTTTTTTATGCCTGAAATTTAAGTCTGCGGATCAAATCTCCCCATAAAAAAAGCCTCTGCAAGAGGCTGATTCTACAAAGTAGCAAAATACTTAAGGCACAATCACCACATTTACACGACGGTTCATCGCCCGGTTTTCAGGAGAGGTGTTTGGTACCAGCGGCTGTTCTGCACCGCGAGGAATTACCTGTAAATTCACTGGTCGAAAACCTTGTTGCATAAAAATTTGTGCGACATTTTCGGCACGTTCTCCGGACAGCTTAAGGTTATAGGCCAGGTCACCGACATTGTCGCTATGTCCAATAATTTTGACTTTATCCAGTTTATATTTCAGCAACTTGCTTGAGAGTTGCTGTAAAGCTTGCTGGTTGTGTGCCTGGATCTCGGCCTGATCAAAACCGAACAGCAGTTTTTCTGGCAGGCCTAAGCTCCAGCCTTCGTTGGTTAAGCTAAAGCCTTCCTGCTTGAGCATGCGGGCCTGTTTGTAATTAAGTTGCCCCAGACTCATGCAGGCACTGAGGGTAGTCAGTGCAAGCAGCAGACAAGCAGTTTTAAAAATATGTTTTAACATGAATAAACTAACCTTTGGCCATGCGCCCGTGCTCTGCAAAAATGTACCAGTGTTGTGCGAGCTGCTTGGCCTTATACATGGCCATATCTGCATTATTGATCAGCATTTCAGGAGATGATGCTGACTGCGCGAGTGCGATGCCAATACTAAAACTGAAATAAATAGGATGATGATTAAAAATTAAAGGCTGGTGACAGCAGTGGAGTAAATTTTCACTTATTCTAATTAAATCATGATGATCTTCAATATTTTTTACAATAATTGCGAACTCATCACCACCGAGGCGGGACACAAAATCATGCTGGTTTAACGCTTGGCGCAAGCGTTTGGCCATTTCCAGCAGCACGGCATCACCGGCGGCATGGCCGTGGCGATCATTAATTTCTTTAAAGTTATCGTTATCAATAAACAGCAGGGCAATGCTGTCTTGCGTACCTTGGGCAAAACTCTGTGCCAGCATTTGATGGAAATATTCACGATTAGGAAGTTGGGTCAGTCCATCATGACGGGCCTGATGCGACAATTGATGATTTTCATGTTGCAGGGCCCGGGTTGAGGCTTCAATTTTGTCCAGCAGTTCATTTACCACGCGATTAATTTCCTGAAACTCAGAAATTTCAGACGAGGGCAGGCGTAGCTGATAATTTTTATTGGTGCTGATGGTCTGGGTGGTCTGTACCAGTGGATTGACCGCTTTCATCAAATGTCGGTAAACCGCATTTGCCGACCAGAACAGTAAGGCCAGCAGTAAAATAAAGCTAATGGTCAGCGCCAGTAGAATGGTATAGAAAAAACTGACATGGGTGGAGGCATTGCCATAGACCACCAGTTGTCCAAAATTTTGCTGCTGATGCTGAATCTCGACTGTCACTGGCTCACGAAAATACAGCCAGTCCAGTAAAGACTGAATAAACGGTAACGCATTTTGATGATGAATGGTCGACAGGACTTCACCATTGGTTGCGATGACTTGAATTGAGTGAATTGGATATTGCTCGGCATATTCAGTCAGAATCTTCTGAATTGTATAAGTATCATGAAAGACCACAGCGGGCTGAATCCGCTCTGCCAGAGAACCGGATAAAATACTCAAACTCTGTTTGGCATAACTTTCCAGGGTGTAATTAGACACCACACAAAAAATACCTAGGCATAAACCAAAGGTCAGAATAAAAATCACCAGCTGGTAGGAACGGAAAATACGTCGTAGCGATACTGCTTTGGGCTTATTCATGCTTTAGGCCCCCGTTTTTACCCAGTAATAATACCCGGGGGTCAATATGTACCTGCGATTGCGTCAGACTTTGCATATTCACCCTAAATGAATACTGCAAATTTTTCTTCTGATAAAGACAAAAGACGCTGCCCAGCTCACAGGCTGAATTGGTGGTGCTAATGCTTAAGGCGGGATAACGCACTGTACTGTTCAGAATATTCTGTTCTTCACGTGGGCTTAGGTTGGAAAAGACAATGGCCTGACAACTGGTCTGTTTTAAATCGTCTAATTGTAGTGGGCTGATTTTATAAACATGCTGTGTGCTACGCTGGCTTTTAAATTGTTGTGCTAGCGCTGGATTATTCACAATACAAATATTCGGCGTGTTTTGCTCCCATTTGGCATAACTTAAAATGGCATACACCATTTGCGGTGCACCAGTGGTTGGGCTATTGGCATGGGCAGGGTGCAAAAATAAACACAGCAAAAAACACAGTGTTTTGTGTAGGGGGAGAGAAGGCATTTTTATAAAAAATTAAAAATAAAATTATGGCCGCAGTCTAACTAAAATAAAAATGAAAGAAAAGGATAAAAAATAAACTGAAAAACCTGAAATTGGTCATAAAAAATACAGTTAGGATATATTTCCCAAAATAATTAAAAATAGGGGTTGCGTCAGGTTTTATTTGCTCTATAATGCACATCCATCGGCGGTGATGTTGATAAAAACTTGTTGATAAACAAGGATTTAGCTAAAATGGTTGAGTTCTGGTTTAGGTGGTAAGTTTAGAAATAAAATCAACATTGCATGTTGACTTTCTAAAAATAGAGAGTAATATAGCCGACCTGGCTTGATGCTGACGAAGCATCGAGAAGATCATTAAGAGATTATGAAGAACAACTTGTGTGGATTTTTACTGGTTGATTAATCGAAATTATTTTCATTGATTGATTGGTTTGAATTACTCGAAGTTTATTTGAGCGAAATTTAAGTCAGAAAATTGATGAGCCAAGTTTAAGAACTTTACTTATAAAGTTCGAAATGATTTTAACTGAAGAGTTTGATCATGGCTCAGATTGAACGCTGGCGGCAGGCTTAACACATGCAAGTCGAGCGGGGATAGGGTGCTTGCACCTGATTCCTAGCGGCGGACGGGTGAGTAATGCTTAGGAATCTGCCTATTAGTGGGGGACAACGTTCCGAAAGGGATGCTAATACCGCATACGCCCTACGGGGGAAAGCAGGGGATCTTCGGACCTTGCGCTAATAGATGAGCCTAAGTCGGATTAGCTAGTTGGTGGGGTAAAGGCCTACCAAGGCGACG
>NZ_VPCK01000023.1:0-31204 GCF_013418255.1 Acinetobacter sp. YH12155 | reverse complement strand
AATAATTCAAGTGAATTTGTTTGAAAGAAGAACTTTAAAAGCTTTATTTTCACCCGATAAAATACCCATAAAACAAGAGGAAGCTCAAATGAGCTTCCTCTTGTGAAAAATTGTGGGACAGCAATGAGCCAATGGCTTCCCTTTTGTTTGAATAGATGGATGAGATTCAGATTAGAACTTGATGTGCATAGTGCTTTCCTCTCACTTTAATCTGCAATCTGCGCCGCTTGATACCGCTCCAGCTCCTTGTCACTCGAGATCTGTGGAGGGGCTGCAATATCCAGCGGTTCTAAGCTCCTTAAGGGCACTTTGATCTTCTTTCCCTTTGGGGTCTTCGGCTGATCTTCATCAACGGTAATTTTCTGAATAAATGTCGCCAACCAGAGTATAAACTTTTCTTTATTGCTGCTTTTCGGCACAATGCTCAAGTCCAGTTTCAGCTCGTTGGCATATAAAGGGTTGACCATCAGCTCATTAAAGTCGATGCTATTGACCAATAATTTAAGACGTGTTTTTTTGATTTCAGCACGCAGCTCAATCATTAACATATTTAAATCATTGATAATATCTCCTCTAAAGTCCTTATTTCGCTCGACATTTCTATAGATTATTTCAGAAAGTTTAATATACTGGGGCATACGATCATCCATTTATTATTCTGAATATAGTGATATTGAAGGATTTTGCGTAATTTTATGTAGTATTTAATAGATATTTTGCAAGAAAAGTGCGTCTTGTTACATTGGAATTACATATTTTTTTAAATAAATCAAAGAATAAATATAATTTGTGAATTGATTGTCAATTTTTCCAGTGAATTAATTTTATTATTTTTATTTTGCTTAAGAGGATTATATATGTATTTTGATTATATATTCTAATTGAATTTAAAGATCATTTTCGGGAGTATTCATTTAATTTATAAAATAACTTAAACTTAATATCAATAATTATAATTTATATTTTAACAATATAACAGTTAAAATAGCAGCAAGCTAAAATATGGATATTCACCCTCCCACCTTCGGACAGCCAACAACAATCTTTTTTCGTCAGCCGGATTTTGTGCTACTATCTCGCCCCTGCACGCCCGGTGGATGTGAGTAAAACCCTCTGCCTTGTGCTGCCCGATCTGTGCGAATAGCGCCTCAGTTTTGTTTCCCGTCGTTGCAAGGTTTGCTGTTGAATGTCAAATGTAAATACGCTTGAAAATATCCAACTGCCAAGAATTTCCGTGGCCCCCATGATGGACTGGACCACCCGGGATTATCGTTTCTTTGCGCGCCTGTTTAACCCAAACGTGATTTTATACACAGAAATGGTCACCACTGGTGCCATTATTCATGGTGATGCCAAACGCCATCTGGACTTTAATCAGGAAGAACATCCTATTGTGCTGCAACTCGGCGGCTCCAATCCTCAAGATCTGGCCACCTGTAGCAAAATGGCGCAAGACTGGGGCTATGATGAAGTTAACCTGAATGTCGGCTGCCCAAGCGACCGCGTGCAGAACAATAAAATTGGCGCCTGCCTGATGGCCGAGCCTGATCTGGTGGCAGAATGTATTGCAGAAATGCGCCATGCGGTGGATATTCCAGTGACGGTTAAACACCGGATCGGGATTGATGACATGCATTCGTATGAAGAAATGCTGCATTTTGTCGATACCGTTGCCAAAACCGGCTGCAATAATTTTATCGTGCATGCCCGGATTGCACTGTTACAAGGCCTATCACCCAAAGAAAACCGTGAAGTGCCGCCTTTACGCTATGAAGATGTTTACCGTTTAAAGCAGGATCGCCCGGAGCTGATCATTGAAATTAACGGCGGCATTAAAACCCTGGCAGAAACACAGGCACATTTACAGCATGTCGATGGGGTGATGATTGGCCGCGAAGCCTATCACAATCCGTATTTACTGGCCGAACTGGGACATTTCTGGAATCTGCCCCTCCCGGACCGTTTCGAGATTATGCAGCAGATGATGCCATATATCGCACAGCGCGTGGCTGAAGGTGCACCGCTGTCGATTATCACCCGTCATATTCTGGGCCTGTTCCAGAACTTGCCAGGCGCACGCAAATGGCGTCAGGCCTTAAGTGGCGGCAATGCCAAAACCTTAAAAGATGTGGAAGTGGCCATTCAAAATATTCAGGCCGCGATGCAGCGTACTGAAAACTATCTGCAGGAACACGCTGTTCAGCCTTAAAAGATCAACAAAAAGTCCTCAATTGAGCTTTTTTTAGAATCAGATCGTAACCGGATTATGCCTGTTTGGCTTTTAGCTGATCGAGTTTTTTCAGAACTTCGGCCACGGCCACCATCGCAAAACTGGAAGTAACCACTACCGCCGAACCATAGCCACCACAGCGCAGCCCGGCACTGGCACAGACATCGGCACTGGAAAACGGATTATCAATTGAATAGATGCAGGTAATCCCGAACTTCTCTTTCGGCTTTTTACAGATGCCTTTGCTACGCAACTGGGCACGCAGTTTGGCCAGCATCGGGTCCTGTTCGGTTTTAGATAAATCAGCCACACGAATTTTCAGCGGATCGAGTTTACCGCCGGCACCGCCGGACACAATCAGCGGCACTTTATTAAAGCGACAATACAGCATCAGCGCCAGCTTGGCTTTGACATCATCAATACAGTCCAGCACCACATCCGGGGTATGCGCCAGCAGGTCTTTGACATTGTCCGGGGTCAGGTAATCATCAATCAGATTGATCTTGATGCGTGGATTAATGGCACGGCAACGCTCGGCCATAATTTCAATTTTTTCATGGCCCAAAGTGCTGCTCATGGCCGGTAATTGCCGGTTGATGTTAGAGGCGGCCACCACATCCATATCCACCAGGGTTAGCTCACCAATACCGGTTCGCGCCAGAGCTTCAACCGCCCAAGAACCGACCCCACCGATGCCAATCACCATGACATGACTGTTGGCATAATACTGAAAGCTGTCCTCACCATAAATTTTGGCAACACCGGCAAAACGGCGGTCATATTCATCATCTTGGAGCAGTTCAGTCATTGCACAATCAAATCTTATACAGGAGGGCTTATTTTAACGGTTTTTTCACATGGCGTGTGAGATTGGAGGATTTTTGCACGGTGCAACAGCAGCGAGAGATTTAGATTTTAGGCCAGATGTAAAGCCTGTAACGAGTTCTGCCAGATCGCCTCGGCCAGTGCTGCCTGCTCCATCTGCAAACTTTGCGCCAGCCCTTCGAGCACATAAGGTAAATTGGCCGGCGTATTGCGGGTACACTGCTCGGTCGAGGACTGGCAGCACAGTGGTGTCATATCCGGACAATCGGTTTCAAGCACCAGATGTTCTGGGCCTAATTCCTGCACCACCCGATGCAGTTTCTTGGCATTCGAATTGGTAATTTGTCCGGTCACGCCAATTTTAAAACCCAGTTTGACAAAGGCTTTGGCTTCTTCAACACCACCGCTAAAGGCATGGGCAATTCCGCCATAGCTAAAATTCTGCTGTTTTAGCAGCGCCAAGACATCGGCATGGGCTTTACGAATATGCAGCAATACCGGACGCTGAAACTGCCGTGCCAGCTCCAGCTGGGCGGTAAAATACTCCTGCTGTTTCTGATACAGCTCAGGCTGTTTATGCTGCTTTAAGAAGGTATCCAGGCCAATTTCACCAACCGCAACGCAGTCCTGTTCACGCAATAACTGTTCTACATCCAGCAGATGTTGCGGCTGATGCTGCTCGATATAAAACGGATGTAATCCCGGTGCCAGATGGCTTCGCGGCGCCTGGCTTAACCGGTTCAGCCATTGATGGGTATCCAGCAACTGCTGAAAACGCGACTGCACAAAGCCAATTAAAATCAGCTGTTCGACACCCGCCTGCTTCGCCTGATAGGCCAGTTGCTCCCGATCAGCATCAAAATCCGCCACATCAAAGTGGGTATGGGTATCAAACAGTGCCAGTGTCATTAGATGGTTTTCGCGTCAGCGCTGGACGCAGCTGCTGTAGTGGCTTCGCTGGCTGGCGCTTCAGGTGCCGGCAAATATGGTTTTTTCAGCACCTGCTGCAGCTCTGTATAAGGAATCATCAGCCGTGGCAAACCGACCACATACGGTCCAATTTCATATTCGGCATATTGCAGAATCAGGCCTTGCTGCCCCAGATAGAAATTATCCGACAGCTTGAATTTCCAGGCCTGCTCATATTCGGCAACATTATTGGACAGTTTGCTGTCTACCACCCATTGCTTAAAGGCGTCATAGGCGGCAGCTTCCAAAGCGGCTCGTTGCTGCGGCTGCAAGATGTCAGCCAGTTTGACCTGCTTTTTCTGCTCCAGATCAAAATTAAAATAGGTTTGCGCAGTAGCGCCATGTGCACCGCCCAGATAGCTGCTGCTATTTACTACCACGGTGGCCAGCGGCCCTTCCGAGTTTAAAATTTTTGGTTTAATCATCAGGCTAATCTGATGATTGGCACTCAATGCCTTGATTTCCTGATCCAGACTTAAGAAGGCCGCAATAAAGGGCTGCACCTGCTGTTCCAGTTTCTGTTTTGGTGTTGGAATTTGCGTCAGTGCCTGTGCCGAGGAAGCTGGCTCTGCCGCAGAGGCTGGCGCTTCAACATTTAGAGGTTTATCTGCCGGGGCAATTTCCAGGGTCTGGTTCAGTTCTTTGAGAATGTACTGATCAATCTGCTCATCGACAAAAGGCTGGTTACTCTGCAAACGCTCAACAGAAAGCTCCGGGCAGTTCTTGCCTTCACATTCCGGCAAGTTCAGCTGCAGCTTTTCCGGCTCGCCAATCAGTTTTAGCGCCTGCTGTTCAACTTCTGCGGCCTGCGCCTGCTGTTCCTGTTTCGGTTCATTATTTTTGGGCTGACATGCGGTCAATGCCATGGACACGGCCAAGACACTCATCACCCATGCTGTTTTTTGCTTTAACATTGAATAACCTTTATTGCCTTTTGTGCATCTCAGATTCAAAGCGGATGTTCCCATTATTAAAACATGCGCGAATAAATTTCAGCTTTTACAACTTGTTGAGTTTGTGCTTTCGTTAAGTAAATATCAAGCTGTGTTCCATCTTTCACAATTTCATGGGTGCGATAATGCAGCCCCATGCCTTCATGATCAAAGAACCAGTCGGCCTGTCCCCAATATAAGGTTTTCGGTGCCGTGTTTTGTACCTCTGCACTCTGTTCTTTCAGCCATTGCTGATAGGCCTGCTGCACGATTGCATGCATCGCAGTTTGCTGCTCGGGCTGAATAATATCCAGTGCGGTTAAAGCCTGCTGCTGTTGACGATCAGCCACGAAAAAATAATAACGCTCTTTAACTTTTACCGTTTCCTGATGACTATCCACCCCTATCTGCAATAACACATACTGGTTACGCTGATAGGCCAGCCGGGTATACAGCGCCAGTTCATAGGCCGGATTTTTGGCAAACTCGGCCTGCCAGGCATCAGATTTTTTCACATAGGCATTCACCGCCTGCTGCAGGCTCATGTCCTGTTTCAGCCCGATCTGGTCCTGAATCACCTTGGCCTGACTTTTGGCAATCCACTGGTTCAGCCATGGATCCTGTGTCTGAATGGTTTGAATATCCAGATCAATACAGTTTTTCTTTTCACAAAATGGCAAAGCAATCTCTGCCGGCTGCTGCTTAATCTGCAGGAATGGCAGCACCTCGGCTTTTTCCTGTTGGAAGATATTTTTTTCAGGACGCGCATCTTCAGCCGATTCATTGTTCTGGGAAGATGAGTCGCAGCCCCCCAAAGACAGTGCCAGCACGGCACAAGCAATAAAACTGATTTTTGTTTGCATTGTGGTTCTCTCTTCCTGAAATTTTCCCCATCCTAGAAAAACAGCTTCACGAAGAAGCTGTTTTAACGGCGATAACCCTTTAGTGTTCGCGGGTGTTACTGAACACGATGTCCGGATAACGCTCCTGCATCAACTGCAAGTTGACGCGGCTTGGCGCCAGATAAGTCAGATGACCACCACCATCCACCGATAACTGGTCATGGGCTTTTTTCTTGAACTCGTTGAATTTCTTCTCATCTTCACAAGAGACCCAACGTACCGTGTTGATGCTGACCGGCTCGTAAATACAATCGACCTTGTATTCTTCTTTCAGACGATAGGCCACCACTTCAAACTGCAGCACACCGACCGCACCCACGATCAGGTCATTGCTGTTTTGCGGCATAAATACCTGGGTCGCCCCTTCTTCCGACAGCTCTTTTAAGCCTTTTTGCAGCTGCTTCGATTTTAGCGGATCTTTTAAACGTACACGGCGGAACATTTCCGGTGCGAAGTGCGGAATACCGGTAAACTGCAGGTTTTCGCCCGAGGTAAACGTATCACCAATCTGGATGGTACCGTGGTTGTGCAGACCAATAATATCGCCCGGCCATGCTTCTTCCAGATGCTGACGGTCACCGGCCAGGAAGGTTAAAGCATCGGAAATACGCACGTCTTTACCAATACGCACATGCTTCATCTTCAGACCTTTTTCATATTTGCCTGAGCAGATCCGCATAAAGGCAATCCGGTCACGGTGTTTCGGGTCCATATTGGCTTGGATTTTAAAGACAAAGCCCGTGAAACCTTCTTCAGTCGCTTCGACCACACGGTCCTGAGTCGGATGTGCTTTTGGTGGTGGCGCATAGTCGCTAAAAGCATTCAGGACATGGTCAACCCCGAAGTTACCCAGTGCGGTTCCGAACAGTACCGGGGTTTGACGACCCGCCAGGAACTCTGCACGATCCAGCGGTTCATTGGCCATTTGCACCAGTTCTAAAGATTCTTCAAATGCCGCCCAGGCCAGTTCACCGACTTTTTCACGCAGGTCAGCATGGTCATAGCCATCACGCACTTCAATTTCAGGAATAGTCGAACCAAAACCGGCTTTATACACGTAAAATTTTTCTTCCAGCAGGTTAAACACGCCAGCAAAATCACGCCCGGTACCCAGCGGCCAGGTAATCGGTACACATTTAATTTTCAGGACGTTTTCAATTTCATCCAGCAGCTCTAAAGGCTCACGGATTTCACGGTCCATTTTGTTGACGAAAGAAATAATTGGTGTGTCACGCATACGACACACTTCCATCAGTTTGATGGTCCGGTCTTCGACACCTTTGGCCCCGTCAATCACCATAAGTGCCGAGTCTACCGCGGTTAAGGTTCGGTAGGTATCTTCCGAGAAGTCTTCGTGCCCCGGGGTATCGAGCAGGTTGATCATCTTGTCTTTATACGGGAACTGCATGACCGAGGTGGTAATCGAAATCCCACGCTCTTTTTCCATTTCCATCCAGTCCGAGGTCGCCGCCCGATCCGATTTACGACTTTTCACCATCCCCGCCACCTGAATCGCCTGCCCCCATAACAGCAGTTTTTCTGTCATGGTGGTTTTACCGGCATCGGGGTGGGAAATAATCGCAAAGGTCCTGCGCGCCGCGACTTCTTTCGCGAGTTGATCTTTAAACATAAGGGAAATCTTCAATATATACACAGTTTGCGACACACATTTTCATGTGAATCCAAGCCGTGAAGGGATAACTTAAAATTGGCGCAATTGTAGCAGATTTCAGCCAACAATCATTAGAGCACTTGGGCCGGAATCGGTTTAAATTTTAAGTGGAAAATAAAAGTATCTGGAGATCGCGACTTTGCGATAAAAGTTTTCAAAATCACCATCTATTTAGTTTTAAAAGACTTAGGCTTTTCACCGCAGAACAGAACTCCCCATATTTCTTTATCATTTGGAAAAATCAGGGAAAATCAGCATCCTCTCTGCGGATATTTTTGATTTAAATATCTCATTAAAGCCAATTAAATAATAATTATTATCAATAGAGAGTGATATTCAATATCATTTACAGCAGACTGTTTATTCCCCACACTGCATGCACTTTTTTCGGGGTCCATCCAGAGCATGTTATGAAATCTTCTCTTTTTTTGCTGTCTTCACTCAGCTTGATGACAGCGCAAGCCTATGCCAACGAAACAGCCAATGCTGTGACTTTACCCACACTCAACTCTTCGGCACAGGCAAGCCTTAGCCTGAAAACGCAAGTAGAGCAAGCCTCCACCGCCAGCAAAGGTATGGCACAACTGAAAGATATTCCTCAAATTGTGAATGAGGTTCCGCAACAAGTCTTAAAAGAACAGAATGTGACCTCCCTGCAAGGCGCATTGCAGAATGTGACCGGTTTAAGTTTTAGTGTCGGAGATGGCCAGCGTGATCAGGTCATGATTCGCGGCTTTTCAGCCATTTCCGATCAGTATGTCGATGGGGTACGCGATGACGCGCTGTATTATCGTGATCTGTCGAATGTAGAACGGGTGGAAGTGCTAAAAGGGCCCGGGTCGGTGTTATATGGCCGGGGTTCAGCAGGCGGCCTGATCAACCGGATCAATAAAAAACCCCTGGATGAAGCACTGCATGAAATCAGCCTGATCGGCAGCAGCCTGGGGAAAAAACGTGCCGAACTTGATTTTGCCGAGGTCCTCAATGACCAATTCAAAGTCCGTCTGACCGGTGCGCTTGAACACTCAGATGGCTATCGCAATCAGAGTTTCGTCAATCGGGAAACTGTAGCACCGTCTGTGCAATGGGATATTTCAGATCGAACCACTCTGCTCTTGCAAGCCGATTACCTGCACGATGACCGTTTGGCCGATCAGGGCTTTCCCATGGACCCGCTGACCGGCAAACCGGTACGTACCAATCCAAAAATATTCTATGGCGCCTCCAACGCAAAGGATGTAGGCAATGTCGATACTGAAGTATCCAGCCAAACGATTACGCTAGAACATCAGTTCAATGATCAGCTGAAATATCGCGGTGTCGCCCGGCATTATAATTATGCCTTGGACCGGGAATACAGCAACACCAGTCCAGCAGCGGATCAGGTCACGCTCAGCCAGATTAAACGCATGCGCGATGAAGATGGCATCTTCTTGCAGAATGAACTGTTCGGCGCCTTTCATACTGGCCAGATCAAACACGATACCTTAATCGGCACGGAATACAGCCAGCAGCATAAAGATGAAATATTCTGGTTAGGGTCAAAAGCCACGACCGATTTATATGATCCGGTCTTGCCGCACTGGTCACCGGTCGATACCTCTGCCATTCCAAGAGTCAATACCTCCAGCGAATTTGAAAATTATGCCGTCTATGTACAAGACCTGATCAGCCTGAATGAACAGCTCAAGGTTTTGGCCGGGGTACGTTATGATCATCTTTCCCAATACAGGCATGATCAGAAAAATAACAGCAGCATCCAGCGCGATGACCAGACCCTCTCCCCTCGCCTGGGCGTGGTCTATCAACCGACCAAAAATTTATCCTTATATGCCGCCTATAATCAGTCGTTTCAGCCCCTTGCAGATTCATTCGTGTTTTATAGCAACAGTGCCGACCTGAAACCGACCAAAACCAGAAACCTGGAAGTCGGGACCAAATGGGACATCAATGATCGGCTGAATATGACCCTGGCCGTATTTGAAATGACGCAGAGCAATATCCAAAATAAAATTCCGGACAGTAATCCGCCGCTGGCGATGCTGGCTGGGGAACAAAGCACGCAAGGCGTTGAAGTGTCCTTGACCGGTCAGCTCAGCGATCAATTATCCCTGTTGGCGGGTTATGCCTATATGGATGGAAAAATTGAAAAATCGACCATCGGTCTGGCCGGCAAACAGGCCGCGTTAACGCCCAAAAACAGCACCAATCTCTGGTTAAAGTATCAACTGGATGAGCACTGGTTTGCTGCGGTGGGTGGCCGGGCAGAATCCTCCCGCTTTAGTGCGCCGGACAATAAAAATGTCTTGCCGGGCTATGCGGTTTTCAATGCCGCGCTGGGTTATCAGACCGCGCAGTATGATGTAACACTAAATCTGAATAACCTGTTTGACCGTGATTATTTTGTCTCAGGACATGGTGAGGGGAACGATTCCAATATGATGGGCGACCCACTGAATGCACAGCTCGCGCTTCGTTATCGTTTTTAATATGTGAGGTAAATAGATGTCATCTGGCATCCATTTTTAAACCATTTTTTCTTGCAACATCGACCGTGATTTTTTAAACATCTGGCTATCTAAAAACAGTACCTTAATCAGACCCGATAATTTCATTTTGTACTTGCGGCAAGTCTTCCAAACGCTCGACCTCAACCGGCATCGACAGCAAATAACCTTGTAATTGCTGACAACCCAAACGCGCCAGAATTTCGGCCTGTAATGGCGTTTCCACCCCTTCTGCGGTAACCGTCAATCCCAGTTTGGTCGCCAGCTGGATAATACTTTCCAGAATCATTTCTTCTTTGGAATCGCGATACAGGTCTTTAATAAATGCGCGGTCAATTTTTAGCTCATCCACCGGCAGGTCTTTTAAATACAGGAAACTGGAATGGCCCGTGCCAAAATCATCAATCGCCAGTTTCACGCCCATTTCTCTTAAGCGCCTAAAACTGCGAATACTCGATTCCACATGATGCATGGCAGTGGTTTCGGTAATTTCAATCATGAGATGACTCGGGTCAATCGCATAACGGCAGAATAAGGTTTCCAAGGTACTAAACAAATGTTTATGCTCGAACTGCACCGCCGACAGATTGACTGCCAATGGAAACAGGTTCAGTCCCTGCTGTTCCCATTGCTGAATCTGTTTGCAGGCCTGCTCGAGGGCCCAATAGCCCATCTGGATAATCAGGCCGGACTTCTCCGCACCTTTAATAAACATATTCGGGGTCAGCAGACCATGCACCGGATGCATCCAGCGAATTAATGCTTCAACGCCACAAATCTGCTGGGTGCTGGTGGTAAATTTGGGCTGGTAAAACAGAATAAACTGCTGTTCATCGACAGCTTTATATAAATCATTTAACAGCTTGGTCTGGCTTTTGGTTTCCTGCTGGTCAATGCTGTAATTAAACACCGAATAAGTGTTACGGCCCTGATATTTTGAGGTCAGCATGGCGGCATCGGCATTCATCAGTACATCTTGCAGGTTGTTACCGTGCTCCGGGTACATCGCAATACCAATACTGGCCGAGATATTAATGCTCTTGCCGGCAATCAGGAAACTCTCCTGTACACTGTGCAGCACATTTTCTGCCGCCTGAATCGCATCCTCAACCGTGGCCTGCTCCAACACCAGCAAGAACTCATCACCGCCAATTCTTAATAATTTTTCCTGTGATTTCAGCTGCTGATGCAGTCGTGTGGTCAGCTGAATCAGCAACTGATCACCAACATGATGGCCAAATACATCATTCACCGCCTTAAAACGGTCCAGATCAATATATAAAAACGCGACATTCTGCTGATTGATGCGCTGGGCGCTAAACAACAAATGCGCATATTCAGCGAGATATAAACGGTTGGGTAATTTGGTCAGATTGTCCTGCACCGCCTGATTGGCCAGCTCGCGGTTGACCAGCGACAACTGGCGGTTACGCTCTTCCAGACGCTGCTCCAGCACGGCCACACTAAAGGCGGCAACGATCACCAGACTGGTCACAAAAATCACGGTAAACAGCAAGATGCCATTGCCGGTTTTATAGATCGCACCCAGACGTTCCGTATCAATCGGATAGTAAGACACCGAGGCCATGCCGGTATAATGCATCCCGACAATAGCCAGCGACATCATAATGGCAATCATCACCTTATAGTGACGATGGTAAAGCAAGGCATTTTTAAAGCGAAACGCCAGCCAGAAGGTCAGGCCGGAACCACTAATGGCAATGAGCACCGAAAACACCACCAGTAGCGGATCATAGTAGGTCCGATGATTCTCTACGACCATGCCTAGCATACCAGTATAGTGCATGCCGGAAATTCCGAGCCCCATTAACACTGCCCCAATCACCAGACGGGCAAAAGGCAGGGTGGGTTTGGTGGTCAGCCAGATGGCAAAGGTGGAAGCAATAAAGGCAATAACGCCAGAAAAAATGCTTAGCGGCAGATTAAATGCGTAATTGGCTGGTAACTGGCAAGCCAGCATCCCGACAAAATGCATGCCCCAAATAGCAACGCCAAAGCATAGGCCACTGAGCAAGAGCATGGCTTTTTCAGATTTCTGGCGGATTCCCCCGAGCAGGAACTGCTGGGTTGAGATAGCCAGATAACTGGCCAGAATTGCAACCGCAATTGAACCTACCACCAGGCTAAAGTCATAGTGAATATGAACCATAAAAAGCTTCCGTATAGGTTATTTTTTTGTTGTTACTATACTCAACGCTAAATACTCATGAATTTGCCGCTTTAAAAGATAAAAATAAAACAAGGAATTAAAACTCAAACTAGAATCTTATACTATCGCATTGAGGTCAAGCCTAAATGCGGTTTTTCCGCCCCGAAAGCCATCATTTTTCACGTTGATTTACCAGCTCATCTGCCTTTTGAGTCATTCAACTCAAAAGCATCAAAAAAGGCCAGTACATCTACCGGCCTTTTTCTCACATCCAAGGTCTTATTTGGCTGTACCTGATTGTAACTGACTATAATCCAGTAACACGTTGGCCGCCTCGCTCACAAAGACTTCTTCTTCCGGCAGCGGTGGACGCTGGTTGGCTTTCATTTTGGCCCGTGACTCGGCTTGCGCTTCCAGTGAGGCCTGATAGCTTTCCCAGTTTGGATACGGCGCCAAACCGGTCGCCTGACGACGTACGTTTTCAGCGGCTAAGGTTTTACGCTCCAGCTCAATCAGCTCGGCACGGCGCTGATCTAAATCCAGCACCGCCGTTTTGCCCTCTTCTGCCTGTTTGGCAATATTTTTACGCTCAGTCAGATACTTGAACTGCGGATCAATACTGACCCGGGTCTGCGAAGATTTGGCCAGTTGCGGCACATAAGACTGCACCACACCCTCACGTTTAAATGGTGCGGTGGCAATGGTGTCCCACTTCAGCGCATTCTTGGCCTTACGCTCACCAAATTCTTCATTGTAGATATCTACCAGTTTAATGTCCGGAATCACCCCTTTGTTCTGGGTACTGCCGCCGGTAATCCGGTAGAACTTACGCTGGGTAAGCGTGGCCTGACCATAGGCCAGAGTGTCCAATTGTACCTGTGCTGTCCCTTTACCGGTGGTTGTGCTACCAATCACAATACCGCGCTCATAATCCTGAATCGCGGCTGAATAAATCTCGCTGGCAGAAGCCGAGGCCAGGTTAATCAGGACTGCTAGCGGGCCAGCATAGGTCTGTTCACCGCCATCATTGTCTTCAAACACGCTCACGTTGCCATTGCCATCACGGATTTGTACTACCGGACCCGATTTAATCACCTGACCCAGCATACGTGCCACCTCTTCAAGTGAGCCGCCCGGGTTATTGCGTAAATCGACAATAATCCCGTCGACATTTTTGGCAGCCAGCGTTTTCAAGGCATTGTTGGTGTCTTCCGATACCGAACGGTATTCCACTCCGGCACGGCGCGCCCGATAGTTCAGATAAAATGATGGAATTTCAATCACGCCATAGGTATAGGTTTTGCCATCACGTTGAATTTGCACGGTTCGGTTACGCACCCCGGCATCTTCTTCCTGAATAATGTCACGTACCAACGTCACGGTACGTGCCTGACTCATCGAGGCACCCGGACCGAGTAAACGCAAGGTCACTTTGGTGCCACGTTTACCGCGAATCAGACCGACCACTTCATTGCTTGGCCAGCCAATCACATCCACAATTTTCTCGCCATCCTGACCGACACCAATAATCCGGTCGCCAGATTTGACCTGACCAGATTTACTCGCCGGTCCGCCTTCAACAATGGTTTCAATCTTGGTGTAATCTTCATTGCTGCGATCCGGACGAATCGACACCCCAATCCCTTCCAGCTGCAAGGTGGTCTGACGGTTCAGCTCCATTGCATCAACAGGCGGGAAATAGTTGCTGTGCGGATCATAGGTCAGCATCATCGCATTTAAGGTTTTGTCCAGCACATCGTCGCTTTTCAGACGGCTCATGCGTTCCAGCTGACGAGTATAACGCTTGGTCAGGGTTTCCACCGGCGTCATATCTTCCGGGCCGGATAAATCTTGCCCATTGGCCAGTTCTGGATTTTCCTTGAGGGCTTTTTGTTTGGCCTGCTCTTCTTCTTTGCTGATGGTCAGGTTAATCAGCTGGGACACCAGCATTTTTTGCCAGTGGGCACGCTGCTCGGCCTGGGTCTTAAAGAACGGCGCTTTTTCACGATCCAGCTCAATCGTGACATTCGGCTGTTTTAAATTCTGCGGTTTTTTCAGCTCGGCCAGCATAAACTGATAGAAGGCCTGCATGCGTTCACGATAATGCGCATGAATCTGATATGGGCCCGATAAATCACCGGCTTTTAAGGCGGCTCCAAAATTGGCACCATATTTTTTCTTATACTGTTCGACTTCATTGGCCAGGAACAAGGTGTGTTCCGGGTCCAGACTATCGATGTAAAAATCAAAAATGCGATTGGAGGTGTTGCTGTCTAAACGCTGGTTCAGGTAATGCTGACGGTCAACCAAGGTCGCTAACTGGCGTGACACCAAGGCCTGTTCCCGGGTTGGAACAATGGTATTGGAAACAGCAGCAGTATTATTGGCAGCAATGGCTTCGTTGATTGCGTGACTAAAGAAGAATCCCCCAGTTGCCACGGCAACTGCACAAGCTATCGTTTGAAGTTTCATAAATAATGTGTATTTCCTTGGTTTTCGACCAGTAGTACAAGGTTGCTTAGCGACGAATCAAGCAGATTCAAAATCTTAAACAACTTAATCTGTTTATGTCGTGTAGTTTTATCATATTCTGTGCTGACAAAATGTAGCAAATCATTGCAGAATTCAGGTATTGTTTTTCGATAAAAATTTGAATCCGGAACCGATATGATTGGCGCATTGATGCTCGACATCGCTGGCACAGCACTTACTCAAGAAGATATTCAACTCTTACAAGCTCCGCAAGTCGGTGGCGTCATTTTATTTGGTCGAAATATCGAATCACCGCGGCAGGTACGCGCCCTGACCGATCATATGCGTCAGGTACGTCCGGATATTTTAATTGCAGTCGATCAGGAAGGCGGCCGGGTGCAGCGTTTAAAACAGGGTTTCACCCTACTGCCGGCCATGGGCCGTTTTGGCGAGCTGTATCAGCAGCAGCCGGAACGGGCGGTCGAGCTGGCTGAACAGTGCGGCTGGCTGATGGCCACCGAAGTATTAGCGGTCGGTATTGATTTCAGTTTTGCCCCGGTGCTGGATTTAAATGACATCAGCGATGTCATTGGCGACCGCAGTTTTGCCCGCAATATGGACGATATTATCGTACTGGCACGCGCCTTCTTAAGCGGCATGCAGCGCGCTGGTATGGCCACCACCGGCAAGCATTTCCCCGGTCATGGCTCGGTCAAGGCCGATTCGCATGTGGCCGCTGCGATTGATTCACGTTCTTATGCAGAGATTCAGCAAAAAGACATGCAAAGCTTTATCCAGCTGCAAGCCCAACTGGATGCCCTAATGCCTGCGCATGTAATTTATGATCAGGTCGATCCGAACCCGGCCGGTTTCTCTCCGTACTGGATTCAGACCGTGCTACGTCAACAGCTGAATTTTGATGGCGTGCTGTTCTCGGATGATTTAAGCATGCAGGCCGCCTGTGTGGCAGGTGGTGCCGATGCCCGCATTCAAGCGGCCTTAAACGCCGGTTGTGATATGGGACTGGTCTGTAATGACCGTGCCGCCGCCTGTCTGGCACTGGACGGCATTCAGGATTTACCGTTACCAAATCAGGCCCGTTTAGCCCGTATGCGTGGCCAGATTCCAGAAATTCAGATCGGTGATGTACTCGAGCTCGGCCCGGAATGGCAAGCAGTACGCGACCGTATTGTCCGCTTTAAAGACAGCGGCCAGTAATACCGACAAAGGAACAGGACAAGCTGTTCCTTTTTCTTTATGATGCAAATACATAAATCCACCCCGAATAAATAAAAAGAATAGAGGACCTTGCATGAGCCAACCGCTTTCCGAACATCGCCATATATCCTTTACTGCCCACTATACCGGCTATATCTGGTTTCAAATGGGCATCTCGCATCCGGTATTTGCTACTTCAAAAGGCAAGTTTCTGGCCAAATTGGTCCATCCGCTGGAAAGCTGGGCCGAAAAATATGTCGGTGGCAGTATGCGCACCACCCTGAAAGAACGCCACACCATTATTGACCAGCAACTGACCGAGCTGATTGCCCGCAATCCTCGTACCCAGGTGCTGGAAATTGCCTGCGGCCTGTCCCCACGGAGCTGGAATTTCCGCCAGAAATATCCGGAACTGAATTACCGCGAGCTGGATTTACCGGATATGGCCAAGGTGAAAACCGCCGCCTTGCAACAACTGGACCAGCAGGCACCGGAAGTCTTGAGTGCCGATATTTTCAGTGAAGAATTTGCCCAGATTTTTCAGCATTTTGACCCGCAGCAACCGCTGGTAATTATTAGTGAAGGCTTAATCAATTATTTCGACAAGCCGATGCTCAGCAAACTGCTGCATGGGATTTATCAATATGGACAACATTTTCAGGAACTGCATTACTTGAGTGATATTTATCCTGAACCGGTGAAAAACAAACTGGCCAGCTTTATGTGGACCAGCAGTAAATTACTGAAAGTCATGTCTCGCAGCGCCTTTAGTTTTCATTTTCAAAGTCCGGGTGAAGTCAGTGACTTTGTTAAAGCCAGCGGTTTTGAGCGGGTCGATATGCTGCAGCCGCAGCACTATTTCCACACTCCGGACCTGCCCGCCCCTGAAGAACATTTGGGTGATATTGTCTGGGTGCTGCACGCCTGCCATAAACAGCCCAGTGCCTAAAAGAGAGTTCTGAGCCTCATCAGCCCATAAAAAAACAGCGCCTTTGCGCTGTTTTATTTTTAGACACCTCAATTTAGGCAATTGCTGCCAGACAACCTTTTTGACGCTGGATATAACGCAGCAAACGCTCGGCAATATCAAAGCTGCCATGTTTTAATAAAGCGCGAATCTGCTGATCCTGCACTTCAAAAATCAGGCACTCAATCTGGAAACTACCCTCTTCATCTTGGAGTGTCAGGGCCAAATCACGCTCATACTGCGCAGCCCGTTCTGCCTGTCCGTCTTCAAAACGTAGCAATACGCCAAAAAAGTTCAGATCGACAATTTCCGTGGCAAAGCTTAAATCGGAATGACGGTGCGTTAACTGACTAAATGGCTGTTGTACAGCAATGCGTTCTTCTCCACGGCGCTCCATGTTCAAGAGCTGGGCACGGGTCATGGGGATAATACCTTCTAACGACTGAATCGGCTCATCTCTTAAAAAGGTGGCAAACAGGCGCATGGTTTCTTTACGGCGCTGCAACTGCGGTACATGGTCGGCATTGGCAATCATGGCAAATTCCATGTCCGGACATTGCAGGGCAAAATTGGCATTTTCATGTGGCAAGGTAAAACTGTCATACTGACCACAGGCCACCAGCACCTTGCACTGCGGAATTGGAACATGGGTCAGACGCAGCAGACGATTACAATTGATATCATAGCGTTCCTGCTCGGTGGCGGTGAACTCAGCCATTTGCCGGAAGAACAGCCGCTTGGCGGTTGGCGACATGCGGGTCGCTTCCAGCTTGGCATGATTGACCAGATATAAAATCACCGCCTGACCAAACTCATCCATGCGCTGCTCTTTCATTAAATGCAGCGATTCTTCCAGCAGCATACGCCAGCTTTTCCGGGTCTTTTGCATGACACCCATCAGAATCATGCGGTCTATCAGTTCCGGACGCTGATGTGCCAGGCAGGATGCCACCACAGAACCGAGGGACATGCCCAATACCGCGACCTGACTCAAGCCAACAATATCCAGCCAGCGACCGAGCATGGCTGCCAGATCTTCCAGCTCCAGCGTACCGGCAGATATGCCAGTATCGACATTGCTGATTTGCTGGTTGGCGCCCATGGAAGGTAAGTCAATCAGAATAATCGGGCCGGCATCAAACAGTTGTTCAACACAGTATTTATAGGAGTTAAAATTCTGAAAAGCGCCCCCGATAATCACCATCGGCGTCATGTGCAAGGTGTCTGGGCGAGCAATCGCCATGTATTCAATCTTCCAACCGTCAATCCAGGTTGTACGCGCTGGCTGTTTGAAACTGTGCTTATCGTAAAGATCAAAAAAACCAAAGTGAGCACTTGACTGCCCGACTTCCGAGTCCATTTGGATAATGGAATTCATATTCCTTTCCTCCATTCTCGCGCTTATTTTTATTGTGCAAGAGATGATTTCTAAAATTGAGCAAAAATCGCATCCTGCTCTTTCATTGTTATTTGTATGACTTCAATGTCCATCGTGTTTCATTCTATACAGGTGTCGTTTTGACACGCAACCTCTTCTGCAACCACTTGTCTGCTTTTAAACAGGAAACAATTTCAAAATGTTTAGCGCTTTTCCGGCTTTCCTGCGGAAAATTCCATCAAACTGCTTCATTGTCCCGACCTAGACTGTTAATATCGAGGAGAAATTTCTAAGTGATCAAACCGCTATGCACGAGTCTATTGAACAATATATGCAAACGGTAGGACAACAAGCGCGCCAAGCTTCCGCAGTTCTGGCAAGTGCTTCTACCCAAACAAAAAACCATGCTTTATCTGCTATTTACACTGCACTTGAAAACAGTGAAACAGCAATTTTAGCTGCCAACCAGGTTGATATGACCAAAGGTCGCAACAACAATCTGGATAGCGCCCTGCTTGATCGCTTAGAACTGACTCCCCCGCGCTTTAAAGGCATGTTACAGGGCCTGAAAGATGTGATTGGCCTGCTTGACCCAATTGGTGAAATTACCGATATGGCCTATCGTCCGTCGGGCATCCAGATTGGCAAAATGCGAGTACCTTTGGGCGTGGTCGGCATGATTTATGAATCACGTCCGAACGTGACCTTAGAAGCAGCTTCGCTGGCGCTAAAATCAGGCAATGCCATTATTTTACGTGGCGGTTCAGAAGCGCTGGAATCGAATAAAGCCATTGCCGAAGCCATTCAGCACGGTCTGAAAACTGCAGGCTTGCCAGAAACGGCGGTACAGGTCATCAATACCCCAGATCGTGCTGCTGTAGGCCAGTTAATTACCATGTCAGAATATGTCGATGTGATTGTGCCACGTGGCGGTAAAGGCTTAATCGAGCGCATCACCAATGAAGCCCGTATTCCGGTAATTAAACATCTGGATGGTAACTGTCATGTCTTTGTCGAAGCACAGGCCGACTTGCAAAAAGCCCTGCCGATTGCCCTGAATGCCAAAACCCATCGTTATGGCGTCTGTAATGCCATGGAAACCCTGTTGGTGGATGAAGCCATTGCAGATGAGTTTTTACCGCGTATTGCCGAGCTGTATGCAGAAAAACAGGTCGAGCTCCGTGGCTGCGCCGAAACCCAGCGCATTTTAGGCGATAGCGTTAAAACGGCTACCGAAGGCGACTGGTATACCGAATATCTTGGTCCGGTTCTGGCCATTAAAGTGGTGTCGGGTCTGGATGAAGCGATTACCCATATCAATAAATATGGCTCGCATCATACCGATGCCATTATTACTGAAAACTTCAGTCTGGCACGTCAGTTCATGGCCCGTGTTGATTCCAGTTCAGTGATGATTAACGCCTCTACCCGCTTTGCCGATGGCTTTGAATACGGTTTAGGGGCGGAAATTGGTATTTCTACCGATAAAATCCACACCCGCGGCCCAGTCGGTCTTGAAGGTCTGACCTCGCAAAAATGGGTGGTGTTTGGAGATGGCCAGATTCGCCAATAACTCGCTTTTCTAAAGATATGAATGTTCAGCCTTTGCGGAGGCTGAACATTTTTCTGCTGTTTTCCCTGTCTATTCCACCGTACACTGTCTTAAGAATGAGAATAAGAGGTGGACAATGTTCTATTATTTAATTGTGACCACATTTGTTCTGGCACTGCTGGTGTCATTTGTGGTGATGCGTATTTTTTCCAGTTCCATTAACCGTATTCTGGCGCGTATTATTCATGATCCGATTCATGAAGCCTGGGCCAGATATACCAAATTTGCCGGCATGGTGGTTGGAACATCCTCCGGAATCCGGATTTATGACATGGAAAAATACATTACCCCGCTCACCTATAGCGAAAACGACCAGAAAATTATTATTGAACTGACGCAGGAACGCTGGTTTCTGGAAATTTACCGCACCTTAATTGAAACCCTGCAAGGCTTGGCCTGGATGATGCTGGTATTTTTTATGGTGGCGCTATTTGCCTATGTGATTGTGCGCTGGTCGGAAATGAAGTATCAGAAACCTTAAATATGAAGGAATAAGAAATATTTTCAAACAGTTCTGTCACATGCTTTGATTCAAGGCGTGTTATGGTAAAGAGAAGAACAACGCGACTGGACATGACTACTATTTTATTAATAAATGAAATCTATCAACCGATAAATTTTAGTTATTATTTCCGAAAGGGTCGATAGTGCTTAAGTCTAATCTCCTAAAGTCTATCTAGAAGCGATACCCATCCCATGATAAAAATTAGTTATTGATCAAGATTGCACCGTGTTGGAACAGGTGCAGATCAATACGGGATACAAATATTTCAATTAGAATTCGGGTAAAACAACGTGTCTAAATCAGTATTAGTTATTAATTGTGGCTCTTCTTCAATCAAGTTTGCCCTATTGCTTGAAGAACAGAATTTCCGTATTCACGGCTTAGCTGAGAACTTAGGCACAGAAAATGCCCGTATTAAAGGTGTGACTGTCGGCAATGAACCCGTCGATATTCATATTCCTTTTGCAGATCATAAAAAAGCATTAGAAGTAGGTTTAGAGCGTTTGGCGAACTACAAGCCGGATGCCATTGGTCACCGCGTGGTACATGGCGGCAGTCTGACCAAAGCTGAACTGATTACTGACGAAATTATTGAAAAAATTCGCGAAGCAACTCCACTTGCGCCTTTACACAATCCGGCTCACCTGATCGGGATCGAAGCGACTAAACGTTTATTCCCAGATTTGCCACAAGTCGCAGTATTCGACACAGCTTTCCATCAAACCATGCCGGCACATGCTTACCGTTATGCCCTGCCTAAATTCCTGTACACCGATCATAACGTACGTCGTTACGGCTTCCACGGCACCAGCCATGCCTATGTTTCTGAACGTGGTTCAGAACTGGCCGGCAGCCTGAAACAAGGCGGCTGGTTAACAGCGCACCTCGGCAATGGTAGCTCGACCTGTGCCATCTGGAACGGTGAAAGTGTAGATACCTCTATGGGCCTCACCCCACTTGAAGGTCTGGTGATGGGTACCCGTAGTGGTGATGTTGATCCATCTTTACACACTTTCCTGGCCAGCAACCTAGGTTGGGATATCTACAAAATTGACAAGATGCTGAACAGCCAAAGCGGTCTACTCGGTTTATCTGGCCTCTCTAACGATATGCGCACCCTGATTGAAGCCTCTGAACAAGGCAATGAAGATGCAGCTCTGGCCATTGAAGTGTTCTGCTACCGTTTAGCGAAATCTTTAGCAGCATTAAGCTGTGGCTTACCGCGTCTAGATGGCCTGTTCTTCACAGGTGGTATTGGTGAAAACTCGGCTTATATCCGTGAAAAAACTCTGTCTTACTTACCACACTTCGGCTTTAACTTTAGCAAAGAGAAGAATGACAGCCTGAAACGTGGCACCGAAGGTCGTATCGATAACGGTACTGGTCCACAAATCTGGGTGGTTCCAACCGATGAAGAAGGCCGTATCGCCAAAGAAACCAGCGCGGTGGTGGAGTCTGAGTTGGGAGCAACTCCGGCAAAAAAGTCTGAATTAGAAACTGCGATTGCTTAAGCAATCGCAGTTTTACCCTGTTTACTTTTGGCTGATTTGAATAATACCTTATGAAAACAATTCTACTTGTCCCGACTGGAGAAGGTGTTGGTCTAACATCTGCATGTTTAGGTCTGGTGTATGCTTTGGAATGCCAGGGCATTAAACCCGGTTTCGTCAAACCTTTCTCTCAAGAATTACAGCCTGAAAACGAACGGACGACAGCGCTGTTTGAGCATGTCTCTAAAACCAAAACGGTTCAACCCATTCCTTATGCACAGGTGGTGCATCAACTAAGCCATGACCAGCAAGATGAATTGCTGGAAGAAGCGGTTCGCTTACACCGCCAAGTGGCCAAACAGCATGACCTGATTATTGTCGAAGGCCTGTTACCGAATTTCCGTGACAGCTTCGCAGATGACCTGAATGCCCTGCTGGCTCAAGCCCTAGATGCACAGGTAGTGATTGTCAGCGGTGCCGACATCAACAATCCGCTTCGCTCTGCTGAACGAATTGAACACCAGATTCGTAACTTCGGTGGTGCAGAATCGAACCGTTTACGCGGTGTGCTGTTTATGCGTACCAAAGGTTTGCCAGAAGATTCTGCGCAAATTCCTGTGACGATTGATCCAAACCTGCGTTTACTGTCAGATACCAGCAAGTTTGTGGCCAGCATTCAGCAAACTTATAGCTACATTGGCACAGAAAAACTGCCAGTGATTGGTTTGGTACCATTTAGTAATACCCTGAGCGTGCCGCGCCTGTCTGATCTAGCAGCGCATATTTCTGCCCAGTGGATTCATGAGGGCGAAGCCAATACACGTCGTGTGTTACATAGCAGCCTGATTACTTCGAATATCGAGCATGAACTGCACAAATTCGTGGCCGGTGAACTGATTATTACCGCAGCTGACCGTACCGATGTACTACTGGCCAGCAGTCTGGCAAACAGCAACGGTATTCCTTTAGCAGGCTTAGTCTTAACCGAGCAGCATCAACCGAATGAACAGGCCTTAAATTTCTGTCAAACTGCCATCAAGCAAGGTTTGCCAGTATTACATACCCCTTTAACCACCTTTGAAACTGCGCAACAGCTCTCGACTTTCGGTAACGAAATTCCGGTCGATGATATTGAACGTGCCGAACAGGTGACCCGTTTTGTGTCCAGCCATATTGATCCGGAATGGTTAAACTCGTTGATTAGCGGTGCGCATAGCCCACGTTTATCGCCTTCTGCCTTCCGTCATGAGCTGGTACAAAAATCAATTGCAGCGAAAAAACGCATTGTTTTACCTGAGGGTGATGAGCCACGTACAGTTCAGGCTGCGGCCATCTGCCAATCGCGTGGTATTGCGCACTGTATCTTGCTGGCCAAACCTGAAGCCGTAGTTGAAGTGGCCAAAGCCCGTGGTATTGAATTGCCGCATGACTTAGAAATTATTGATCCGGATCTGATTCGCGAAAACTATGTCGAGAAAATGGTTGAGCTGCGTAAAGGCAAACTTAACGAATTACAGGCACGCGAACAGCTTCAGGATACGGTGGTTTTAGGTACCATGATGCTGGCACTGGATCAGGTTGATGGCTTAGTTTCAGGTGCAGTACATACCACGGCCAATACCGTACGTCCGGCCTTCCAGCTGATTAAAACTGCACCTGAATATTCACTGGTATCTTCAGTATTCTTTATGCTGCTGCCAGATGAAGTTTATGTGTATGGTGACTGTGCGATTAACCCGGACCCGGATGCAGAACAACTGGCTGAAATTGCCATTCAATCTGCTGACTCGGCCAAAGCCTTTGGTATTGACCCGCGTATTGCCATGATCTCTTACTCAACTGGAACTTCAGGTGCCGGTGCCGATGTAGAAAAAGTAGCGCAAGCGACTGAAATTGCCAGACAGCGCCGTCCAGACCTGCTGATTGATGGCCCGCTGCAATACGATGCTGCATCGGTTGAAAGTGTTGGTCGCTCTAAAGCGCCAAACTCTCAGGTGGCTGGTCGTGCCAATGTGTTTATTTTCCCTGACCTGAACACGGGTAATACCACTTATAAAGCAGTACAACGTTCTGCCAATGTGGTGAGCGTTGGCCCAATGTTGCAAGGTTTGAACAAGCCAGTGAATGACCTGTCACGCGGTGCATTGGTCGATGATATTGTGTTTACCATTGCTCTAACTGCAATTCAGGCTGAACAGCAGTCGAGCTAATCAAATATCTGCCTGATATTCAAATCAGACCATTCAATGATGTAAAAATTGAATGGTCTATTTGTATCTGAACTATGTTTACTGTATCTTTTAGATTCGTTATTTTATGTATACAACTCATTGATATATAAAGTAATTTTTAGCTAAAACTTTAAAAATAAAATAATTTCTAGCTCATTTTTTAGAGGAAATAAGACATGATTCGTCAACTCATGCTACTTGGCTGTTTCACCTTGACCAGCACCTTTACTCAAGCTGGCTGGCTCACCAAAGCCATTGACAAATGGAATTCGTCGAGCGACCTAAATGAAAACATTTTTGTTCAATATCCAACAGTTCAAGAGTATTTTCACGATAAATTTAAAAGTCCACGTCAAATTACATTGAATAATGTTTCATACAAAGCTGGTGTGGTGATGTATGAACGCGCTCAACAATATTGTGAAAAGGACTTGGGACAACTCGTTCAAATTGAACAACATCCTAAATCTTTATATCCATATCGTGGGGCAGAAATTTTAGATACACCAAACTTACAAAAATATTATGGTTTATTTGAATGTCAAAATATTGCCAATCCTTGGAAAGTCTATTTTGATCATCAAAATCAACGCATTATTCAAAGCTTAACGCCAATTTTATCTGTCGATGTCAGTTATGTATTTGAGTAATGATCATGAATAAGAAAATTTTAATCATCACATCAAGTCTGTTGTTACTCACAGGCTGCCAAGTGACAGGCGAACAAAATAATCTTTATCAAAAAGTTTTAAGCTATTCAGGTCAATCTACCAAAAGTGACCCATTAAATGGCGCAAAAAATCGTTTTAGTATTATTGTGCCAAAAAGTAGTGTCAATGAAACCACACGTTTTAAGGGATTGGTGTCAAACCAAAACTACTTTTCTAGTTTAGCGCGTAGTCAATATTTTGATCATATTTGGAAACGTTATTATTCATCTTTAAGATCACTCTCTGATACCACGACAAAGCTGCGTATTTGTAACAGTACTTTTGCTGAAGATCGAAGACAGCCTTCTTCTGTCTCCAACTCATGCAGTGAAGTCACCTTAAAAACGCATGTCAAAGATATGGGTTCAGCCTATCAGATTAATTTTGAAGGTATTAACGTCGACCAGCATCAGCAAAGTTTTGCACTCTCAAAAATTGAGGTTCCTAATGTCTATAGCTCCGTTGGCGTACTGGATCAAAACCTTTTGAAATCCACCTTCGGATATTATGATCGTATTGAATTTAAGTCGAAGCTCAAAGCTGAACAATTAGCACAAAAACTTGGGCATCAATTTGGTTCAGTCCAAATCTATAAAGATAATGGTGAAATATATCTTCAAGTCAATTTTGACCATGAATATCGAGTCGATCAAGCTGTCTCACCGATTAACTGCAAAACCAACCCTACAAAGCCAAATGTTGCACCGATCGTCAGATGTGATTATGCAATTTTTTCTGCCAAAGGTATTTCAGACTACCGTCAAAATAAAATACAAACAGAAAATTTTATCAAAAAAGTCTTTTTAAATTAGGATGAAAATAAAAAATGAAAAAAATACTTCTTATACTCATGAGTATCATTACGATCCAAAGTGTATACGCAGAAAACTTTAAAACTATGCTGAGAAATAATGGAATCACCTTCCAAATTGATTTAGATAGCATTAAGAAACAAGGGCAATATCACCATGTCGTTGTGGCACAAAAATTTAACAGCAGCAAAACAGAAGGTACACTCAAATATAATGAATTACGCTCAGATTTCATTTTGGACTGCGCTTCAAACCGTGAATACATTTCACGCTTAAGCCGTTACCAAAATGGCAGCATGGTTTGGGAAATGGCCAATCCAGAAAGCTTTAAACTGGAGAAAAACGATTCCGGCATGATTGAATATATTTGTGAAAATGAAATTAAATCTTAAAAATTAATTTTTTGTGATTTTAAATATTCGATTATTTTTATGATCAATACTAAAGACATAAAAAAAGAAGATAAAGCTTAAGCTTGATCTTCTTTTTGGCCATACATCCAAGTTGCAGCGATATATACACAAAAGCCCGCAACCATCAAAATACCTGTTGTCATCTTTAAGGTCTCGTTTTTGGATGTGACAATTATGCGAAAGTTTTATGACAATTATATGACAAAACTGAAATATTTAAATTTTATTAAATAATTAAAATTCAATAACTTAATAAAATTTCATCTAAATTTAAGCTGTAATATGACATTTATTTCAGCTCAAATATGACAAAACCTCCTGCCAAATACAGTAAAAATCACCCAAAATCCCGTGTAAAAGCATCACTATAAACTTTCGGCCAATCCGCTTCTAAAACGCCCACAATGCCGTCATTTTGTCTTATAATTTAGCCCGCTAGCTATCAGCCCGCTCAAGAGAATTTTGATATGACAACTATTATCAAGCAAGATGACTTGATCACATCGGTTAAAGATGCGCTTCAGTTCATTTCTTACTATCACCCACAAGATTTCATCCAAGCGATGAGCCGTGCGTATGACCGTGAAGAAAACAAAGCTGCAAAAGATGCGATTGCACAAATCTTAATTAACTCTCGTATGTGTGCAGAGGGTCACCGCCCAATCTGTCAAGATACCGGTATCGTCAACGTATTCGTTGAAGTGGGCATGGATGTTAAATTTGATTTAACAATGAGCTTAGACGACGCGATTAATGAAGGTGTGCGTCAAGGTTACCTAGAAAACTCAAACGTCCTTCGTGCATCTGTACTTGCTGACCCTGCATTTGGTCGTAAGAACACCAAAGACAACACCCCTGCGGTGATCTACCACAAACTGGTTCCAGGCAACAAAGTCGACATTACTGTTGCAGCCAAAGGTGGCGGTTCAGAAAACAAATCTAAACTGGCAATGCTTAACCCATCTGACTCTATCGTAGACTGGGTACTGAAAACTGTTCCAACCATGGGTGCAGGCTGGTGTCCACCAGGTATGCTCGGTATCGGAATCGGTGGTACTGCTGAAAAAGCCATGATGCTTGCCAAAGAAGCACTCATGGAAGAGATCAACATGGACGAACTGCTTCGTCGTGGTCCACAAAATAAACTTGAAGAACTTCGTATTGAAATCTTCGAAAAAGTAAACGCGCTGGGTATTGGTGCACAAGGTCTGGGCGGTTTAACCACTGTACTTGACATCAAGATTAAAGATTACCCTTGTCACGCTGCGGGCAAACCAGTCGGTATGATTCCAAACTGTGCTGCAACGCGTCACGCACACTTCACTTTAGATGGTTCAGGTGTTGCCCATATTCAGGCACCACGTCTTGAAGATTATCCTGAAGTTACTTGGGACTCATCTTCATCTAAACGTGTTGACCTCGACAACATCACCCAAGAAGAAATGAACTCGTGGCAGCCAGGCGACACACTGCTGCTGAACGGGACCATCTATACCGGCCGTGATGCTGCACACAAACGTATGGTTGACATGCTCAACAACGGTGAAGAATTACCGGTTGATTTAAAAGGCAAGTTCATCTACTACGTAGGTCCTGTTGATCCAGTCGGTGATGAAGTGGTTGGCCCTGCAGGTCCAACAACGGCGACTCGTATGGACAAGTTCACACGTCAAGTGTTAGAAGCGACTGGTCTTTATGGCATGATTGGTAAAGCAGACCGTGGTCCTGCGGCTATTGAAGCGATTAAAGACAACAAAGCAACGTACCTGATGGCTGTCGGTGGTGCTGCGTACCTGGTATCTAAAGCAATCCGCGAAGCTGAAGTAGTTGCTTTTGAAGACTTGGGTATGGAAGCGATCTACAAGTTTGTAGTAAAAGACATGCCTGTATCTGTCGCAGTTGACGTAAACGGTACTTCTGTACACGCGACTGCACCAAAAATCTGGCAAGCTAAAATTGGCAAGATTCCAGTGGTTGATGCCGCTGCTGGCTAATTAACGCTGTTGAAGCGATTAAAAAAGCACCCAAATCTGGGTGCTTTTTTTTATTTCTCGATTCAAGCATTTTTACCAGGTGCGTGGGTCCCACAATTTAAATGGCTTGGTCAACTGCACATCGCTGGCCGGGTCATAATCAGCATGTTTGATTTTTTGTGCCTTGGAGCGAATTTTACCGGTGCTCTGGTCTTCAGCTACAAAATTATAACTATGCGATTTCAATTGAGTAAAAGCAATTTCATTAAGGCCTACTGTTTCCGGCATCATAATTAAGGGGCCAGAAACCGTGCGGCGGGTACTACTATTTTCTTCATCATATTTAATAAAATAGGACTTGCCTGCTTCAACGGAAAAATCCAGATACTTTGGCTTTTGAAAATGTTGCACACCTAGAGGACGACTGGTAGATAAACGATAATCCCCGGCTGGCAATTCAATCCAGTAATAATGATTATGCAGCAGGCTTGGAATGCGTTCACTATTGATAAACAGGCTGGAGGCCACAATTTCCTGACGGTTCCAGCGTGAATCCGGGCGATATAAATACACCACGGCGGCCTGATCATGCTGCGGCTGAATGGCCTGAAAGCGCTGGCCCAATTTCTGATTGACCCAACCGCCAATGGTAAACATGCCAAAACGGTACTGTTCCAGCAAACTCGGCTTTTCGTTCTGATCAATAGCTTTTAACGTAGAGGTGGGCGGCAGCTGCGCCTCGGTTGACGACTTCCCATGACAGCCAGCCAATGCGACAGCCAGAAATACGATTGATATAGCACGCATGAACATCCCTCATTCCTTCGTTTTTATTTTTACACTTAACACTTTTTCAATATTTTTATTGGGTTTGGCATCCAGGCCCTGATGCAGAGATTAGCACTCTGTCTTATTTTTTCAAATAAAAAACGTGCGAAAACCGTTGATTCCCGCACGTTTCTGACGAATAGCGTCTTAAGCCGTTTTTGAATTCACGACTTTTAAATCGGCTTTCGGCTGTTCTACCGCAACTTCTTTGCTTTGACGTTCCGGTTTTAATTCCGGCTTGGCCTGACCATTAATCACCGCTTCAGTGATGATGACCGTGCCTACATCACTACGACTTGGCAAGTCATACATGATTTCAAGCAAGGCGTTTTCCAGAATTGAACGCAGACCACGCGCACCTGTATTACGTTCCAAGGCTTTTTTCGCCACTGCACGTAATGCAGCATCATCAAAGATCAGGTCGACATTTTCCATCTCGAACAGATATTCGTATTGACGCGTCAAGGCATTCTTCGGCTCGGTCAGAATCTGCATTAATGCTTCTTCATCCAGCTCATCCAGCGTTGCAATGACTGGCAAACGGCCAATAAATTCCGGAATTAAACCGAATTTCACCAAATCTGTTGCTTCAACCTGACGGAACAGTTCAGACAGCTTTTTACTTTCATCCTTGTTACGTACTTCAGCGGTAAAGCCAATACCACCTTTTTCCTGACGTTGCTGCACAATTTTCTCTAGACCCGAGAATGCACCACCACAGATAAACAGGATGTTGGAAGTATCAATCTGGATAAATTCCTGCTGCGGATGCTTGCGGCCACCCTGCGGCGGAATAGACGCCACTGTGCCTTCAATCATTTTCAGCAAGGCCTGCTGCACACCCTCGCCCGATACATCACGGGTAATCGACGGGTTTTCAGACTTACGGGTAATCTTGTCGATTTCATCGATATAGATAATGCCCTTTTGCGCCTTTTCGACATCGTAATCGGCTTTTTGCAGTAGCTTTTGCACGATGTTTTCAACATCTTCACCCACATAACCAGCTTCGGTTAAGGTGGTGGCATCGGCCATGGCAAACGGAACATCCAGCAAACGCGCTAAAGTCTGGGCCAATAAGGTTTTACCTGAACCAGTTGGACCCACCAGCAGGATATTACTTTTGGCAATTTCGACTGCATCATTGGTTTTTTGACCGTTATGCGTCACTTTCAGACGTTTATAGTGGTTGTAAACTGCCACCGATAAGGTCTTTTTCGCCAGGTCCTGACCAATCACATATTGATCCAGTGCAGCGCGAATTTCATGCGGTTTTGGCAACGGACGGGCGGCCCAGTCACTCGACTCAACTTGTTGACTGGTCTGAACCAGATCCAGGCATACGTCCACACATTCATTACAGATATATGCGTCCTCGCCTGCAATCAGCTTCCCGACTTCAGACTGCGTTTTACCGCAAAATGAACAATGTTTTTGTCCTTGAGGATGTTCGGACATATTCTCTCCAATTTAAATCTTTAAAACTTATGGACGCTTAGATAACACTTCGTCCACTAAACCGTATTCTTTGGCCTGCTGTGCAGTCATAAAGTTATCACGGTCGGTATCTTTGGCCACTTTTTCATAGTCCTGGCCACTGTGCTCTGCCATCAAACGGTTCAAGCGCTCTTTAATGAACAGGATTTCACGCGCATGAATTTCAATATCAGAAGCCTGACCACGGAAACCGCCTAAAGGCTGGTGAATCATGACCCGGGCATTTTCCAGGCAGTAACGTTTGCCTTTGGCACCGGCATTCAGCAGGAATGCACCCATGGACGCTGCCTGACCCATACAGTAAGTCACCACATCTGGCTTGATAAACTGCATGGTGTCATAAATCGCCATACCGGCAGTAACTGAGCCGCCTGGCGAGTTAATGTATAAATGAATATCCTTATCTGGGTTCTCTGCCTCTAAAAACAACATTTGCGCCACAATCAAGTTGGCCATGTTGTCTTCAACCTCACCCGTTAAAAAAATCACCCGTTCACGCAAAAGACGTGAATAAATATCAAAAGAACGCTCACCACGAGATGATTGCTCAACGACTACTGGAACCAATGCGTTATCAATTGATGGAACATACATACGTTTATTTATTCCTAAATTCTTGTGAGTTCACCCATGATCACAATATGAGGGATAATCATCTAAATTGCAAAATATTCACCCACAATTCATGGATATTTTTTGCATAAGCTTTGTAAACTTTAAAACCATCCAAGTTTTTATATTATATAAAAAAGGCGCCTTAGGCGCACTGCTGTCCCATAGTTTGCTTTAAATAAAAAAACCTGAGTCCTAACAGTTAAAATATGAGTGCAAACAAACACTTTAACGACCAGGATTCAGGTTTTGTCACATCAGAATACCGTATTTCATGAG
>NZ_VPCK01000022.1:0-40324 GCF_013418255.1 Acinetobacter sp. YH12155 | reverse complement strand
GAGCGTAGTGACGAGTTGGAGAATCGTATTCTACGTGAGAAGTGTTAATTGTAATACCACGTGCTTTTTCTTCTGGAGCAGAGTCGATTGCAGCGTAATCTTTCGCTTCACCACCGAATTTCTTCGCGCATACAGTTGCAATTGCAGCTGTTAAAGTTGTTTTACCATGGTCAACGTGACCGATTGTGCCCACGTTAACGTGTGGCTTATTACGTTCAAACTTAGCCTTAGCCATGTTCATCTTCCTTTGTAGATTACTCATGCAGGATCACTGCATGAGCATTAGATTTTAACTATAAAATTAGTTAGGCAATATAGTAATCGAAAGATTACTCGTCGTCACCTTTTTTACCGCCAGACTGGAATTTAGCGATGATGCCTTCCGCCACGTTACGTGGAGTTTCAGCGTATTTAGCAAATTCCATAGAGTAAGTCGCACGACCTTGAGACATAGAACGCATTTGAGTCGCGTAACCGAACATCTCAGCCAGTGGAACTTCAGCACGGATTGCTTTAGTACCGCCAGGTAAATCGTCCATACCTTGAACCATACCACGACGACGGTTTAAGTCACCCATGATATCGCCCATGTAGTCTTCTGGAGTTTCTACTTCAACTTTCATGATAGGTTCAAGAAGAACAGGATCTGCTTTCATGAAACCGTCACGGAATGCGTAAGAACCCGCCATTTTGAACGACAATTCGTCAGAGTCGACATCGTGGTAAGAACCGTCGAACAATGTTGCTTTGATGCCAACAACTGGGTAACCAGCAAGGACACCATTCTTCATACGTTCTTGGATACCTTTGTCAACCGCACCGAAGAATTCTTTAGGTACTACACCACCAACAACTTCTTCAGCGAACTCGTAGTCTTTACCAGTTTCAGGATCAAGCGGTTCTAAACGTACGTATACGTGACCGAATTTACCTTTACCACCAGTTTGACGAACGAATTTACCTTCTTGTTCGATTGATTTCTTGATCGTTTCACGGTAAGCAACCATTGGTTTACCAATGTTCGCTTCAACGTTGAATTCACGCTTCATACGGTCAACGATGATGTCAAGGTGAAGCTCACCCATACCAGCGATGATAGTCTGACCAGATTCTTCGTCTGTGAATACGCGGAACGATGGATCTTCTTTCGCTAAACGGCCAAGCGCAACTGACATTTTTTCTTGGTCAGCTTTGGTCTTAGGTTCAACAGCCAATTGAATTACTGGCTCTGGGAATTCCATACGCTCAAGTGTGATTACGTTGTTTTCGTCACACAGTGTATCACCCGTAGTCGTGTCTTTAAGACCTACACACGCCGCGATGTCACCCGCACGAATTTCTTCGATGTCGTGACGGTCGTTTGCGTGCATCTGTACGATACGGCCAATACGTTCACGTTTCATTTTCACTGGGTTGTAAACCGGGCTACCTGCTTTCAGAACACCTGAGTAAACACGTACGAACGTTAAGTTACCTACGAATTTGTCGTTCATGATTTTGAACGCAAGCGCAGAGAACGGAGCATCGTCAGACGCTTCACGAGAACCTTCGGTTTCGTCTTTGTCGTCTAGGATACCTTTGATCGCTTCTACGTCTGTAGGCGCTGGAAGGAATTCAATCACTGCGTCCAACATACGTTGAACACCTTTGTTTTTGAATGCAGAACCACACATTGCAGGTTGAATTTCACCCGCTAATGTACGTTGACGAAGACCAGCTACGATTTCTTCTTTAGAAAGGTCGCCTTCTTCCAGGTATTTGTCCATGAGTTCTTCTGATGCTTCAGCAGCAGCTTCAACCATGTTTGTACGCCATTCTTCAGCTGTATCTTGCAGATCAGCAGGAATGTCGCCGTATTCAAACTTCATACCTTGAGAAGCTTCGTCCCAGATGATTGACTTCATTTCGATTAAGTCAACAACACCTGTGAATGTGTCTTCTGCGCCCACTGGAACAACGATAGGCACTGGGTTAGCACCCAAACGTGTCTTCATTTGTTCAACTACGCGGAAGAAGTTTGCACCAGTACGGTCCATTTTGTTAACGAACGCTAAACGAGGTACTTTATATTTGTTTGCTTGACGCCATACAGTTTCAGACTGAGGTTGTACACCACCTACAGCACAGTAAACCATACATGCACCGTCAAGAACACGCATAGAACGCTCAACTTCAATTGTGAAGTCAACGTGTCCTGGGGTGTCAATTACGTTAATACGGTGTTGGTCAAATTGGTTAGCCATACCTTTCCAGAAGCATGTTACAGCTGCTGAAGTAATGGTAATACCACGTTCCTGCTCTTGTTCCATCCAGTCAGTTGTTGCTGAACCTTCGTGAGTTTCACCTAGTTTGTGGCTCTCACCTGTGTAGAACAAAATACGTTCAGAAGTGGTTGTTTTACCTGCGTCAATGTGCGCAGAGATACCAATGTTACGGTAACGAGAAATTGGGGTTTGACGTGCCATGATTTCTAGCATTCCTAAATTTTGTTGTTTAAAACAGGACGCTTTAAGCTGCATAGCAACTTAAAGCGCTTTGATGACAAACTAGTGACAACTAAATTCATCACCCTCCTGATTAGGTCCTGTTTTATCCGCTTAGAAACGGTAGTGAGAGAAGGCTTTGTTGGCTTCAGCCATACGGTGCACATCTTCACGTTTTTTAACCGCTGCGCCTTTACCTTCAGCTGCATCAAGCAACTCACCAGCAAGACGTAAAGCCATAGTTTTTTCAGAACGCTTAGCAGCAGCATCTACTAACCAACGCATCGCTAGAGCAGTACGACGGGATGGGCGTACTTCCATAGGAACTTGATAAGTAGCACCACCAACACGGCGTGCTTTTACTTCAACCATAGGACGAACTTTTTCAAGCGTAGCTTCAAAAAATTCAACTGGGTCTACTTTGTTTTTTTCTTGAACGCGGTCTAAAGCACCGTAAACGATACTTTCAGCAATAGATTTTTTACCATCTTGCATTACGTGGTTCATGAATTTAGCGATTGTTTGGCTGCTGAACTTAGGATCCGGAAGGATTTCACGAGCAGCGACTACGCGACGTCTTGGCATTTTAAAACTACCTATAAATATGACACTTCAGGTTAATCCAGCAGTAGCATAAAGTGTCGTATGCATTCGCTGGCCTTACTATACGTCGCTTGAATATTCACAAAATAAATGCAGAAATCAGACAAGCGAGACGATAAAGGATTGCAGTTCTAGCGAACTAAGAGCTTAATCTCGAAAGATTATTTCTTAGGACGTTTAGTACCGTATTTAGAACGTGACTGGTTACGATCTTTCACGCCAGCACAGTCTAAAGAACCACGAACGGTATGGTAACGTACACCTGGTAAGTCTTTAACACGACCACCACGGATCAGAACAACACTGTGCTCTTGCAGGTTATGGCCTTCACCACCGATATAGCTAGAAACTTCGAAACCTGAAGTTAAGCGAACACGGCAAACTTTACGCATTGCTGAGTTAGGTTTTTTAGGTGTAGTTGTGTAAACACGTGTACAAACACCACGACGTTGTGGACAAGCCTTCAACGCAGGAACTTTAGATTTTTCAACTAAAGTCGTACGACCCTTACGGATCAACTGATTTGTTGTTGCCATGTGGCAATTCTCCCGTTAATAAAAAGCCCCAAAAACATACTACTTTTTGAGGGCATGCAATTGTAAGTCAAGATACTAAAATGGTCAATATTCGACAGACCGGCAAATATTGACCATTCCCGCATTAAAGGCTAATTTTACTGCTTTTTAAGGTATTAGCACCTTATTGCGCTTTTTGCTTTTTTGTAACCTTCTTCGCTACCGGTTTCTCAGCGTCTGCTTTTTGCGGTTCTGCATCTGTTTCTGGCGGCTCTTCCACTGCCGGTGGTGTGTCGTCAAAGTCTTCATTCTCTTCAGGTTCCGGCTCAATCGATTCCGGTGGAATCGCCGGTTTTTGCTGCTCTACCGCAGCATTCGGCTCAACCATTTTATCGGCCAGCTGCTCTAGGCCCTGCTGGATATCCTGATCGATCTGTTCCGGCTCCGGCTTTTCCTCTGCCGATTTTTTCTGGATTTTCACCTTGGAGATGGTGCTGTTTTGCTGCAGCTCAATATCCTGATCCAGCTTCAGCTCATCGACGGCCGGTGTAGCCGCAGCTGGCTGTTCCAGTAATTTTGGTGCGGCCTGTGCCAGTAAGGCTGCGGCTTTTTCATAGGCATCGACCGGGGACAGCTGACTGCCCTTATGCTGGATGAGATATTCACGGGCATGCGAGAACACTTCCTGCGCTTTCTGGTGCACATGTTCGACCAGCTTCCAGCTATAGGCGGCACTAACCGAGGCTGTCGCCACCGGGGTTAATTTGCTTAACAGCGAGAACTTCGGCATTGAGTTCATCCACTGCCACTTCATTTCGCCCTGCTCATTGACCAGATATTTACGTAGCGCTTCCATATCATTACTGGAACCGACCAGCTGCTGTAACTGATGCACATCATGGGTTTGCAGCATGTTCAGCACGCTTTTAATACCCAGCAAGACTGCCTGCTTTTCGGCAATCAGACCCAGATCAACCTGTTTGAAAATATATTGCACAATGGCCTGGCCTTCTTCTTTATTCAGCTCAAAGCCATACGAACGCCCAACCTGATAGATGGTACGTAACGACATGATCATCGAAACCGGCACATCTACCGCGGTTCCAATCACGCCGGTAGCCCCGGTGATCGCGCCCTGAATCGAGGCCAGCCATTTATTCTGCTCTGCCAGCGCCTGGCTGATGCGTTTGGAACGGTTCACATCCTGGGTCAGTTCCTCTAAGTCACGTACTCCGGCTTCATCTAAAACTGCATCGACCGAACTGATATTGGAGGTGAAGGTATTTAGCTGGTGAAAGAAGTAATCCGACACCTTATCGGAAAACTGAGGCGCCACAAAATGGGCAAGATTATTGACCTTATTATAATGACGACCTAGCAATTGACGTGAGACCTGCGGCAAATGTGCCTTCAGTACCTGCTGCGGATTGTCATAACGCGATGAATGGCGGCCGAATACCGGGCTGGCACTGCCTTCCACTACCCGCCCCTGACTGCTACCCGCCTCTTCTTTACTGGTCGAACCGGGCGCCACATGCTGAACCAGGTCAATGCCGGTATGACTGAGCTTTTTAGCCACTCCAAACGCACTCGAGAGGAATCCGCCTGATTGCTTATTATTAGAATCTGTCATTCTTGCTCCTCATTTTCTTTCTTAAGATTTATTGCTAAATACTAGGTATAGTCTGCGTTTATCTCAACCTTATTGTGTTTCTTTTGGTTATGTTCACGTAGTCTGCTCCCCAAATCTGGTCATTCCCAAAGAGGCATAGGATTTGCCATAAGAATTCAAAATTCTTTCTGTTATTATGAATCCAATTGAAAAACTTGGGAAATGCACTGGACACCGGCATTTGCGCCGACAGTCTCCAGGGTTGGACCCGATAATATCACCATAAGGGAACTGTAGATGAAACGTGTTGTAATCACTGGCATGGGCATTAATTCGTGCATTGGTAATACATTAGAAGATGTAACCCACTCTTTGCAAAATGGTATTTCAGGCACACGTTTTAACCAGACTTATGCTGAACTGAATTTTAAGAGCCATGTCAGTGCAGCTGCAGAACAGAATTTTGACAATATCGACCGTCGTTTAAAACGCTTCATGGGCGTGTGTGCAATGTATGCCTATAACGCAGCGGCAGCAGCCATTGAACATGCCGGCCTGAAAGTTGAAGATTTAGCTGGTAACCCGCGTTACGGTATTGCCGGTGGTTCAGGCGGCAACTCGACTGCATCTGTGGTTGAAATGGTGGAATTACTGGAAGAAAAAGGCGCGCGTAAAATTGGCCCATTCTTTGTACCACGTAACATGTCAAACACCATTACGGCCAACCTGGGCGTTGCCTTTAAACTGCAAGGCGTTGCGCACTCGATTACCAGCGCATGTGCAACTTCTGCCGATGCGATTGGTTATGCCTACAACCTGATTCAACTGGGTAAACAGGATCTTATGCTGGCTGGCGGTGGTGAAGAAGATCACTGGTCACAAAGCCTGCTGTTTGATGCGATGGGTGCGCTGTGTGCCAAATACAATGACACCCCAGAAACTGCTTCTCGTCCATATTCAGCAGACCGTGATGGTTTCGTGATTGCCGGCGGCGGTGGCTTCCTGGTACTGGAATCGCTGGAACATGCACAAGCACGTGGTGCCAACATTCTGGCAGAAGTGGTCGCGTATGCAGCCAACTCGGATGGTGCTGACATGGTTGCGCCAAGCGGTGAAGGTGCAACACGCTGTATCCTGATGGCGCTGGATGAAGCCAAACAGCATGGTGTTGAATCGATTGACTATGTGAACACACACGGTACATCTACCCCTGCAGGTGACGTGACTGAACTGAAAGCCATGGAACGTGCCTTTGGTGAAGGCCAGGTACCAGCCCTGAGCTCGACCAAATCTATGACCGGTCACAGCCTGGGTGCTGCCGGTGTACAGGAAGCGATCTACTCTGTCCTGATGATGCAAAACGACTTTATTGCGCCAAACATCAACGTGACCGAGCTGGATGAAGGCGCGAAAGGCTTTGATATCGTACTTGAAAAACGTGACGCAAAATTGAATACTGTGATGAGTAACAGTTTTGGTTTTGGCGGCGTAAACGCTTGTCTGATTTTCAAGAAATGGGATGCATAATCCCTAAATAGGATTTTCGATGGATGCACCTTCTGATGCTTTTTTATGGGTAAAAGCATTACATATTATTGCCGTGGTGTGCTGGTTCGCTGCACTGTTCTATCTGCCACGGTTATATGTTTACCATGCCATGAGTGAAGATGCGGTCAGTCATCAGCGTTTTGAAGTCATGGAACGCAAGTTGTACCGCGGAATTATGTGGCCTTCCATGATTGCCACCCTAATTACCGCCCACTTTCTGGTAGATTGGGGTGATGCCACCCGGAACTACCACGATGCCTTGTGGTTTTACCTGAAAGTGGCACTGGTCGGATTATTGGTGATTTACCATCTGGTTTGCGGTTATTACCGTCTGAAACTGATTCGCAATGCCCATTACAAGTCACACAAGTTCTGGCGCTTTTTCAATGAAATGCCGACAGTGCTGTTATTTGCAATTGTGATTCTGGTGGTGGTGAAACCTGTGTTCTAGCTCCATCGAAGAACAGATAAAAAAAGCCTCGTTTGATACGAGGCTTTTTTGTGGGCTAGCGAAGGGTTTCTGACTTGGCATATTGCTCGGTCTGGGCATATTGCTGGTATTTACGCAGCCGCGGTTTATATAGACCATAGTAAGTCACGGTTAAAATCACCAGCCACAACGGACTGACCAGCAGTGCTTTCAGCGTATCCGGCTCCAGACTGAGAATCACCAGTGCAAACAGCAGGAAGGCCAACACCACATAGCTCATCAGCACCCCGCCCGGCATTTTAAAGCGTGAAGCAGCGTGTAACTGCGGCTGCAGTTTACGATAGCGCAGGTAACACACCATAATAATGCCCCAGATGCTAATAAACAGAATCACGCACAGCGAGCTGGCCAAGGTAAAGGCTTCAACGGTATTCGGCACAAAATACTGCAAGGCTGCACCGGCCATAATAAACAGACAGGAGAACAGCAGACCTTTGGCCGGTACTGCCCGTTTTGACAAGGTCGCCAACGCCTGTGGCGCCTGCCGGCCACGCGCCAGGCCAAACAGCATGCGGCTGGTCGAAAACACACCGCTGTTCATGGAAGACATCACCGAAGATAACACCACCAGATTCATAATAATCGCAGAGGTGGGAATACCGGCATGTAAAAACAACGACACAAACGGACTACGGTCTGCCGGAATCTGGTTCCACGGCGTCACCGACATCACCACAAATAAAGACAGCACATAAAACAGGATAATCCGGGTCGGAATTGCATTGACTGCTTTGGGTAAATTCTTTTCCGGATCTTTGGTTTCAGCCGCCATGGTGCCCAGCAGCTCCACCCCGACAAAGGCAAACAGCGCAATCTGGAAACCGGCCAGAAAACCGTTACCGCCTTGTGGAAACATACCACCATGTGACCAGACATGCTGAAAACTGGCAGTGGTGCCATCTGGCGCGGCAAACTGGTTAAAGACCATATAGCCACCAATACCAATCAGGCCTAAGATGGCCAGAATCTTGATCAGGGCAAACCAGAACTCGATTTCACCAAACAGCTTGACCGTCAGTAAATTCAGTCCCAGTACAAACAGCACACAACCGACACTGATCAGCGCCTGCCCCATGGGAGTAAACGTGGTATCTGGTGGCAGCCAGAAACCGAGATAATTGATGATGGCTGCCAGATCGGCAATTCCAACCAGAATCCAGCCCAGCCAGTAGGACCAGCCAATATAGTAGCCCGCACCCGGCCCGATCAGCTCATGCGCCATATCAATAAAGGATTTATAGTGCAGATTGGACAGCAGGATTTCACCCAATGCGCGCATCAGGAAGAAAAACATCAGGCCAATAATCATATAAATAAGCAGGATGGATGGGCCAGCCAAGGCAATGGTTTTGCCGGAGCCCATAAACAGTCCGGTGCCAATAGCGCCGCCAATGGCAATTAACTGCAGATGCCGGTTGGAGAGTTTGCGTTGTAATTCATGTGGCGACGAATGAACGTCATCGTGACGAGAGGAAGTCATGTTCAATATCCTTATTGTGCCCTGACCCTGCCATCAGCGCAGGCTGTGCATACGTCATCCTGCAATGATGGTCCTGTACATCCCAACAAATCCTATCTTGGGCTGTACGCAGCGTCAGTGGCTGGGAGAGAAAACCAAACCAGACGGCTTATTTCTGTGCAGCGGTCACTGCAATTTCAATCAGCCAGTCCGGGTTGACCAGTTCCGCCTGAATGGTAGCGCGTGCCGGTGTGGCATGGCCCTGCAACCATTCAATCCAGAGCGCATTCACGGTCTGGAAATCGGACAGATTCTTTAAAAAGAGTTGCGCAGATAAAATCCGGCTTTTATCGCTATTGGTTTCGGCCAGCAGCGTATCAATGGTCTGCAGCACTTCTTGCGTTTGCGCAGTGATGTCCTGCCCGGCAGTGGTTTTCGGAATCTGACCCGACAGATAGACCACCTGATTAAATACCGTTGCCGCACTCATCACTTCAGTGCTGTGAATACGTTGAATATCTTGAGAACTCATGTTGTGATCCTGTTGAATAAAATTTTATGCCTGCACCACAAACGGCACCCGGGCGGTGATGGCGCACATCAGCTCATAGCCAACGGTACCGGCTGCCTGACTGACCTCATCGACCGGCAAGATGGCACCACTGCTGGAATAGCCCCACAGCACCACTTCAGCGCCAATATCGGCGTCAGGAAGATGGCTGAGATCGACCGCCAGCATATCCATACTGACCCGACCCAGCGTCTGGCTGCGCTGCGAATTGACCAGTACCGGTGTACCGCTTGGAGAAATTCGCTGATAGCCATCGGCATAGCCACAGGCCACTACGCCAATCCGCATGGCTTGTTCAGCAACAAAGCTGGAGCCATAGCCAATACTTTCTCCAGCCTTCAGCTGCTGGACAGCAATAATTTCACTGCGCAGGCTCATGCTCGGTTTCAGGTTCCAGTCCTGAATCGTATGCTGTGGAAAATCGGGCGAACTGCCATACAACATGATGCCGCTACGCATCACATCGCTGTGCAGGGCCGGCGCATGACGCAGCAATGCCGCGCTATTACAGAGTGAACGCTGGCCAGGCAGGCCGGCAATGGTCTGTTCAAAACACTGCTGCTGATAGTCGATGCCCGGCGCACCAAAACGTTCGCCATCGGCATCGGAGAAATGCATCATGTGGGTAATAGAGGTGACAATTTCCAGTGCCTGTAACTGGGCAAAGGCGTCCCGGTAAGCAGCGGGTGCAAAACCCAGACGGTTCATGCCACTGTTCATTTTCAGATAGACATGAAAACGGGCCTCTGGCTGCTGACGCTGGAACTGCTGTAACCAGTCAATTTGATGGGCACTGTGAATACTAAAGCTCAAGCAATGTTGCTGACAGACCAATAAATCTTCCAGACAGAAAATGCCTTCCAGCAACAGAATATCACCCTGCCAGCCCAGCTGGCGTAATCTCAGTGCCTCGGCCAGATCCAGCAAGGCAAAGCCATCGGCGGACTGAAAAGCCGGATAGACCCGCTCGATGCCATGACCATAGGCATTAGCCTTGACCACGGCATAAACTTGACTATCCCCAGCATACTGCCGGGCAATCTGCAGGTTATGGCGCAGTGCATCGAGATGCACCACCGCCTGAATTGGTCTGGACATCGTTCTTCCTTGAATCAATACCTTAAGCAGCGTAACGCTGTAACGATAAGCCTTCAGTGCTAATTTCCGGTTGCTGCTGCATCACCAGATCACTGATTAACTTGCCCGAACCACAGGCCATGGTCCAGCCTAAAGTCCCGTGACCGGTATTCAGGAACAGGTTTTTATAGCGGGTGCCACCAATAATCGGGGTGCTGTCTGGCGTCATTGGACGTAAACCGGTCCAGAAGCTGGCCTGCGGTAAATCACCACCCGGGAATAAATCTTTGGTGACCATTTCTAAAGTGGCACGACGATCCTGATTCAGACCGAGGTTAAAGCCGCTTAATTCAGCCATACCACCGACACGAATCCGCTGGTCAAAACGGGTAATGGCAATCTTGTAAGTTTCATCCAGAACTGTTGATTGTGGCGCCATGGCCGGATCGACAATTGGCACAGTCAGCGAATAACCTTTCACCGGATAGACCGGCAGCTCCAGATGCAGCGGTTTCAGGAATTCACGTGAATAACTGCCAAAGGCTAATACATAACGGTCTGCGGTCAGCACTTTGCCATTGACCAGCACGCCTTTAATCTCGTCGCCTTCAACCAGCAGTTTTTCTACATTCTGGTTAAACTGGAAATCAACACCCATCTCCTGTGCCAGTTTGGCCAGCGCATTGGTAAACAGATAGCAGTCGCCGGTTTCATCATTAGGCAAGTGCAAACCACCAACCAGTTTGTCCTTGGCCGCAGCCAAAGCCGGTTCAACCCGTGCCAGACCATCACGGTCTAACAGCTCATATTCCACACCGCTTTCTTTTAATACTTCAATGTCACGCTGTACAGCATCCAGCTGGGCATCTTTACGGAACAGCTGCAGTGTACCTTTAGAGCGGTTTTCATAGCTGATTCCGGTGTCTTGGCGTAACTGTCTCAGGCAATCGCGGCTATATTCGGCTACCCGCACCATCCGCTCTTTATTAATAGCATAGTGCTGCGCATTACAGTTTTTCAGCATTTGCGCCATCCACTGTAACTGCCACATACTGCCATCCAAATTCACGGCCAAAGGTGCATGATGCTGGAACATCCACTTCACGGCTTTAAATGGAATCCCCGGCGCTGCCCACGGCGTTGAATAGCCCGGTGAAACCTGTCCGGCATTCCCGAAGCTGGTTTCTTCCGCCGGCCCGGTTTGACGATCCAGCACCGTCACACTTGCACCCTGCTGCGCCAGATAATATGCGCTGGTCACCCCAATGACACCGCTTCCCAACACAATTACACGCATAGACTTGACCTCAAATACATTCCAGTTTATTTAACTAGTATATTTTCGGATCAATAGTGAATTTTGCTATTTTTAGTGGGTATTTTCAGATAATCCGCCCATTTTTTCAGGATATTTTTTGGAATAAAGGAATTTTTAGATGCGTAAATTAGACCGGATTGATCGCATGATTTTGGACATCCTGCAAAACAATGGCCGGATTGCGATTAGTGAGCTGGCGGCCAAGGTCAATTTATCCACCACGCCCTGCTCGGAACGGGTTAAACGGCTGGAACGCGATGGCATTATTATGGGCTATTATGCCCGCCTGAATCCTGAACTGGTGGACAAGAAACTGCTGGTATTTCTGGAGATTAAACTGTCGGCCAAATCGGGCGATGTGTTTGATCAAGTGGCGCGAGATCTGGTGGATATTCCGGAAGTGCTCGAGTGTCATCTGATTTCCGGCGAGTTTGATTATCTGGTTAAAGCACGGCTCAAAGAAATGAGCGCCTACCGGCGTTTACTTGGCGATTTACTGAAAAAACTGCCAGCCTCAGCCTCTTCGCACAGTTATGTGGTAATGGAAGAAGTCAAAGAAAGCCTGTATTTAAATATTGAAGGCTGATGTTTTAGCGAGTTACCCGGACCCGTCGATGTGATCAGACACATGGGAAATTCATCCACCGACTGATGAATACAGCATCAGCCGAATGGATTTTTTATGTTAAGCCTGACAGAATGCCAATGCACTATTTAAGTCAGCCACCACATTCGGCAACTGGGAAAACTGCTGAATACGGGCTTTCGGTGCAGCATGATCCAGCTCTTGCAGCGTGCCATAACCATATTCGACCGCGACCGCTTCGATGCCGTTATGTCGCGCCCCCAGCACATCATATTCCCGGTCGCCGACCATAAGACATTGGCTGGCCTGCAGCTGTTCCTGCTCCAGAATATAGGCAATTAATTCATCTTTATGGGTCCGATCACCATTCAGCTCGCTGCCATAAATGCCGGTAAAATACTGTTCCAGCTCAAAATGCTCCAGAATCTGCCGTGCATAAATGGTCGGCTTGGCCGTGGCTAAAAACAGCTGATAGCCCTGGAGTTTCAAGGTTTGCAAGGTTTCTGCCACAGTCGGATAAACCTTATTTTCATATAAACCGGTCACGGCAAAACGCTCGCGATAACCCATCAGTGCCTGTTCCGCCAGCACATCATTCGGTTCAACCTGTAAAATTTTTGCCAGTGAAGCTTTCAGTGGCGGACCAATAATCCAGTCAATATTTTCAGATTCTGGTAGTGGATGACCAATTTTTGCCAGTCCATAACGCGCCGAGGTGGTAATACCCACTTTTGGATCGGTCAGGGTGCCATCCAAATCAATCAGCAGATGTTTAATCATGAATTTTTCTCCCCCTTCGACCGTGAAATACACTCGAGACTTGATTCAAAGTTGCCTATACTAACGTAAATTCATGATTGAAGGATATGGATGTGCGTCCAACGGTACTTTGCTTTTCTGGTTTAGATCCCTCTGGGGGCGCGGGCTTACAGGCTGATATTGAAGCGATTGGTCAAAGTGGCGCACATGCGGCCATTGCCTGTACCGCCCTCACGGTGCAAAACTCGCAGCAGGTGTTTGGCTTTGAAGCCACTTCCAAAGCATTGCTACTGGCCCAGGCCAATGCCGTGGTGAACGATCTGCCAATTCGCTGTGTTAAATCGGGAATGCTCGGCACCACCGACAATATTGCAGCGCTGGCAGATTTCTTGAGAGAACATCCGGACTATTACTATGTGCTGGACCCGGTTCTGGTCGCCAACAGCGGTGGCTCTCTGGGTGATCAGGCGACTTTGGTCAAGGCCTTTGTCGAGCTGATTCCACTGGCAACCTTACTGACCCCGAATACGGTAGAACTGCGTGCCCTGACCGGTGAAGATGATCTGGAACTGGCCACCCAGAAACTGTTTGCGATGGGTGCCAAGGCGGTTTTGGTTAAAGGCGGCCATGAAGATACCCCGGATCACATCCGCAATGCTTTATATATAGATGGTGAACTGATTTCAGAAACCCGTTGCCCGCGTTTAGAAGGCGAATACCACGGTTCGGGCTGCTCGCTGGCCAGCTTTATTGCCGGCCGTTTAGCACTAGGTGATGAACTGCAAGCCGCTGTGAATTATGCTGAAACCTGGCTGTTTGGGGTACTAAAACAGGCAGAAAGTCCGGTACCGAATGGTCAGAAGATTCCAAAACGCTTTTAATCCTTAATATAAAAAATACCTGCTATAAAAAATACCTGCCCCATGGCAGGTATTTTTTCGACCTGAATCTGAAGCCCTTTAATCCGGCATATCATCCAGCTGCTGCGGTTCGGCTCGCGGCTGGGTATTCATCCGGTGCCGGAACGAGGCGGAACGTTCATAAGCCTGTTTACGTACCCGCATAATTGAACCCAAAGGTTGATGCGCCTGCACGCCATGCCACGGGTTAAACGATAGCACATCATCGGCATAAACCCGCCGCTCCGGACTATAGCTGTCCTGTTTGGGAAAATGTAAGGTACCAATGGTCTGATGCGCAGATTCTTCTTCCGGCCATAATACCGAGGCATCTTCAATGGGCATCCGTTCCAGACTGGTACATAATTGCGCACGCAATACATAATCGGCGCTATGGTGCTTAAAGAAATCGCGGACCAGATCCCGGATGCTGGAGTCATGGCTAATCTGCATTGGAATATTGGTCAGCTGACGTACCGAGGTCGATTCCGGCGCCACACTGAGTTTTGCCATATAGTCGCCATAACGCAGTGCAGCCATGGTGTGATAGGTCTCGCCCAGAATATGGTTCTGACTGCGCGCCCAGCCTTTTAAAGTTACCGGTACTTCTAAACCGGCTTTATCCACCAGTGTATTTAAACTGCGCGCCATACTGCGCATGCCTTTTAACATCGGATCGGGCGCCTGTTCCGCGCGTGTCACCAGAGGCAGCATCTGCTGGTATTTACGCAGCGTGCCAAAGGCCAGCACCGGAATATTCACCATCAGAATATCCTGGTTTTTACCATCACTCGGATCATCGGCCAGTAAGCGTGCGCCCGGCACATTCAGGATTTTTAAGGCAAAGCCATGCGGTACTGGCACCTGGTCACTGCGTAAATCTCCCGGCGCAGCCGATAAACGCACCATCACATCATAATGTCCTGGCTCGGCAAAAATTCCCTGCGCCAAATGCGGCGGCAACACCGGCACGGTCAAAATACCTTTCAGAAATGCATGTGATTTGGCATGCGCATCGCGGACTGCATGGCGATGCTTGTCAAACACCTGTTGTCGGGCTTGGGCCATATGCTCGATAATATCTTCAATCAAGCGGCTTTCATTCGGCTGTTCCTGTTCAACCTGCGGGGTATACGGTAGATACGGCTCTGACATCGTGAACGCTCCTGTTCCGGCCTGAACATCTGGCAAAAATTGGCTAATATCCACCAATCTAGCAAGCTGAGAGCCAGAAAAATATAGTGCTTATTCAACAGTTCAGGAGAGTTTGGTAAGCGTAGACGACTCAGCTCAACACGATACTTGGGTTCAGTCTTGATGATGTCTGGATTTAAGCTGCGCCACATGCGCGCGCCGGGTTTGCCAGGACGGGTCCAGTACTTCTTTTTCCAGTCGTAATTGCAAACGTTTTAAGCGCATGGCGGAGATGACTTCGGTCTGGAACTCCTGTACGTAATTTACCCAGCCTGTCCCTTGAAATACCTGCTTTGGCATCTCTGTTTTAAATTCGCAGCCCGGCATAAATACCACTATTGAATGTAAATGTTCCGGCTCCAGCAGATCAGCCAGCAAATGACTCAACACCTGAGTATGTTTGTAATTCTGATGCAAGGGATTCTGGAATTAATCACTCTTTTTATAAATTTTCTGGGTCCACATTTTTTGCCGCGCACTGCCAAAAATCCAGCCCTTATAGTTTTTGCTTTCTATCACAAAGACGCCAAAAGGACTTAATAGCACATGATCAATTTGTGTGGTGCCGCCATCCTGATCGGGCAAGGTCAAATCATTAAGTAAAATATAACGCTCATCCAGATGTTGCTTGGCCTGTCGCTGAACAGCCCATTCCCCAATTTTGCCTTTTAAATCCGGCAGAAACACCCGCAGCAGGCTCAAGCCCAGCAGAATCAGCAACAGCCACCACAGCTGTGAAATCAACATACGCAAAATATTTACATCATGCATTTCGGTTTTATTTTAATGGTGATGATCTTGACCCGACTCTAGCATAAAACGGTGTTTCATTCAGGAATGATAATGCTGGTTTAATCTTCATTATCAGGCAGATACTGAAAGATTCCATCTGCTTGAGGGCACTCAATCTGGATAGTGATCTATTTTTTTAATCAACGGATGCTTACTGATTTAAGCTGTTTATTGGCCTGCACTAAGCAATGCAACACCACAAAATATCTGTGGCTATTTTTGTTGTTGTTCCAGTTTTAACAGAATCTCTTTATTGTCTAGTCCGCCAGCAAAACCAACCAGTTTACCGCCGCTGCCAATCACCCGATGACAGGGTGCAATAATTGAAATTGGATTTTGACCATTGGCCGCGCCGACGGCCCGTACCGCTTTGGGACTGCCGACCTGCTCGGCGATTTGCCGGTAGCTTCGGGTTTCGCCAAAAGGAATATTCAGCAACGCCTGCCAGACTTTTTTCTGAAACTCTGTGCCTTCAAAATCTAAAGGCAGTTCAAAAGTCTGGCGCTGGCCCTGAAAATATTCATTCAGCTGTTGTTGTGCGTCGAGTAAAATCGGATGATCCAACTGCTCTACCAGCTCGGCCTGCCGGACCCGTTTGGGATTTTCATTGTCCCAGATCACAGCGACCAGCGCGCTGTCTGTAGCCACCAGTTTTAAACGCCCGACCGGAGAAGGCATATACATAAATGCAAGTTTCATCTCCTTCTCCTGTTCAGTTTTAGTCTAGCTTGATTATGCCGATGAAAGTTTCATCAGCACAAGACCGGAAATAATTAACACTGCCGCCAGCATACGCATGGCCGATGCCGGCTCGCCCAGTACAAAAATACCCACCAGAAAAGAACCGACCGCACCAATTCCGGTCCAGATGGTATAGGCCGTGCCCAGCGGCAAACTACGCATGGCATAGGCCAGCAGGCCAAAACTGAGCACCATAAAGAAAATGGTCAGAATGCTTGGGGTAAGCTTGGTAAAACCATCTGAAAGCTTCATAAAATAAGCCCAGACAATTTCAAAAATACCGGCAAAAATTAATACGATCCAGGCCATCACGCCCTCCTCCATTATTCAGATAGAGTCAGGCCGTCCTGACGATTTTTCTTAAAGACAGCACCTTTAAGGGAGGTCGTTCCTCCAGAATTACGGTATCAGTATAGCAAAAATCCGCCGCCTGCCAGTAAAACACCGTTGGAGGGGAATAAGCTTCAGCTCAAGAGGGACTGAAAATCACAACCCAGATAATGCGATTCAAACTTTTTCACTTGAGTGAATAAATTGCTTGCTGGGGCATAGGTCGTTTCTCCAGCAAGCAAAAGGATGAACCAAAGCCCATCCGGTGTATGGATAAATGCTTTAAAACTTCAACCGTAGCCCGGCACCATATTGCCAGCCCTGTTCCGACTCCGTCGCATCCTGCTGAGCTGTCTGGGCCAGCCCTTTATGATAGCCATAGGCCACATCTACAAACGGCATGACTTTTTTGCTGATTTCATAACGCATCTGTAGTCCGGTCTGCAGCTGGTTTAAACCGGTTTTCTGCGCCTGCGCCGATTCATCTGAAAGTACCAGCTTGGCCTGCAAATAAGGTGCCAGAATCAGTTTCTGGGTCAGCAAAAAATCCCGCTCAGTATCCAGACTCAGCTGCACCTGCTGATCTTCGGCAAGGGACAGATAGGCCTCGGTTTCAAAGAAATACGGCGCTAGCCCATGCAGGCCAACCACACCACGCCATTGCTGTGCCGAAGTCTGATCCTCCTGCTGATAGGCTACACCAGCCTGGATATCCCAAAAATCAGAAATCATCCGGCTATATAAAACCTGTGCCTCATATTCAGCTTGTTGCGACTCGGCCTGCTCGGTATGCAGTTTGAAAAACAGCTTGTTCTCATCAGTTCCGATCCGGCTTTCCAGCTCGGACTGCCATACTCCGCGTCCACCCGCATGCTGCATCCATTTCGATTCCAGCATACTGGACTGATACCACTGCCCGCCATGCTCCTGCCCGTGATCATGCGTTGTTGCCGTTGCAGCCTTCTCCACCGGATGAAGCATGTTCATGGGCTGATGTTGCTGATGTTGCTGATGTTGCTGATGTTGCTGATGTTGCTGATGTTGCTGATGTTGCTGATGTTGCTGATGTTGCTGATGTTGCTGATGTTGCTGATGTTCAGCCTGCATCATCTGCTCGTGTTGTGCATGCATATCGACAGATTTTACTGACGTCTGCGGTACAACTTCATGTTCTGTAGCGTGAGAAGATGGGTGCTGTGTCTGCGCCGATAACATCGGTGTCGCAAACAGCATGGCTCCCAGCAGATTGAAACGGGCAAAATTAGTGATGTGCATGTGCATCTCCCGAAGACTGAACAGCAGCTGGCAGCGCAGATGGAGCTGCGGGTAATGAAGCCGTCTGCTCTGGCATCACCTGTGCCACCACTAACTTATTCATCATGCCCGAACTCATGTGATACAGCAGATGACAATGGATTGCCCATTCCCCCAGCTCATCGGCGGTCAATAACGCGCTCACGGTTTTTCCAGGCGGTACAATCAGGGTATGTTTATTTGGCAGGTCGGCAGCGGCCTGGCCATTTTCCAGCTGCATAAACATGCCATGCAAATGCATCGGATGCGCCATCATGCTGTCATTGATAAATTTCAGCCGAATCCGTTCGCCATAGGCCACCTGCAACGGTTCAGCCTCGCTAAATTTCTTGCCATTGATGGTCCAGATATAACGTTCCATCGTGCCGCCCAAACGAATCACCAGCTCTTGCACCGGCGCGCGCGTATCCGGCTGCGGCTTTAAGGCTTTTAAGTCCGCATAGCGAAGTGCTTTATGTCCGGCGGGTGTTGAGGCATTGGCCCAACCTTGAGGGACCGAACTGGCCGAAGATTTTGACTGCGCCTGCGTTGCATGCGATGAATGCACTGCAGGATGATCTTCGGCTACCGTTAAAGATTCAGTCTCTTTAATGGCAGCATGCGTCATCGATGGATGCTGCAGGGTCGAAGATGTGGATGACGCACTATGTACCGCATGTGGCGCAGTACTTTCTGCACCATGAGCAGCATGTCCCATATCTTCCATGGTCAATACCGCACGTGGTCGTGCGGTTGGCATGTGCAGTGGCGGTGGTTGCATGCCCTGTTGCAATAAACTACCAATGGCAAAGCCTGAACGGTCAATTGATTCTGCTTCAATCTGGTAATGGCCGGCTTTTGGTTCCACCAGTACATCATAGGTTTCTGCTGTCCCAATCCGGAACTCATCTACAGGCACCGGCTGGACCGGCTGGCCATCAGCGCTGATGACGGTCATTTTGAGCTGCGGAATGCGTACATCAAAAAACGACATGGCCGAGGCATTAATAAAACGTAAACGCACTTTTTCATTCGGTCGGAACAGCCCGGTCCAGGCCTGTTCCGGTGTTTTGCCATTGATTAAAAACTGATAACCGGTGACATCCGACAAATCGGTTCTAAGCATACGCATCTGGTTCCACATGGAACGTTGCTGCCAGGTCTGTTTCAGGCCCTGCTGTTTCACCTGCTGCAACACATCGGCCAGGGTTTCACGCTGGTTCTGATAATATTCGGCCGACTTTTTCAGATTATTTAAAATCGTGTCGCTGGAAGATGCGTGAAAATCGGACAGCATCACCACATAATCCCGCTCGGCCTGCTCATGCGCAGCCACAGGCTGTTTGCCTTTGGGATAAATGACTAGCGGGCCATATAGCCCATCCTGCTCCTGACCTTTGGAATGGGCGTGATACCAGTAGGTGCCCTGCTGCCGTAGCTGAAAGCGATAAGTAAAATGTCCCTTCGGCGCAATGCCCTGAAAGCCGTTAAAGCCCGGCACGCCATCCATTACACCCGGCAATAACAGACCATGCCAGTGAATGGAAGAATCGCGATTTTGAAGCTGGTTATGCACATGAATCACCGCTTCATCACCTTCCTCAAATTCAAGCAAGGGGGCTGTGAATTGGCCATTCACACTTATTTTTTTGACAGTTTTTCCGGTCAGCTTGACCGGCTGCTCATCAATATACAGATGATATTCCCGGACTGCGGCCATCGCCCAGGACGATGCGCACAGACATAAGCCAAGCACGATGGCCTGACGCAATTGAATTGACATGATTTATCCTTAAAACAATAAAAAAAGAAAAGTTTTTAAAGTCAGGATAAGGTTTTCGGTGGACGCAGGATTTCCTGCCAGTAGCCGGGTAAATGCTGGGCATGATAGAGATGAAAGTGCGGCTCAGACTCAAAGGTCGGGCTTGCCTGTTCCAGCACAGGGAGCGCAATCTTGAGATAGCTCAGACCCGGCTGGCAATGTAGGGGTGGACAATCCTGACAGTTTAAATGCTGCTCTGGATGATGTACCTGCTCGCAGTCGGGTAACTGTACAGATGGACTGGTGCTATGATGGCTTGGGTGATGTTGTTCTACAGGAGAATCTGCCTTTTCAGCATGACAAGGTGTAGGTGATGAAAGGGATGATTTCGCACTGGTGATCGCGGCAGAGTTAGACAGTTGCATGGCCGCATGCGCTGGTTGTACAACCGCCAGCACAAGACTACTCCATCCCATGACAAATGCCATCAGATAGCTGAACCACACCGGTTGTCTGCGCTGTGTATACAACAGGATTTCCTCACCCCATAAGACCAAACCCCAGCGTTGAAGCTGCTTAAAACAGCTAAACGCCTGTGCAAACCAGCATAGAGAAATTCAAAGTTATACACAATGCTTTAAATTTTAAATTGCTGCTGCCGGGAAGATTTTTTTACATATCAATAAAATAATAAAGTTATTTATTGTGCAGTATAACTCTTAAGCAGAGCTGAATAAAAAAGCAGGAATTTTAGGGCTTTTGCTCAAATAAAAAGGACTCATTTGAGTCCTTTTTATACATTTTACGTCTAATTGGCAAACGATTGATGCACAACTGTTTATAAATTAATCCGGTTATCCATACTGTTATCAACATAGATATCCATAGAGTTAATCACAAAGTTATCCACAGGGTGCCGATAACTTATCCAGTTTTATTAGGTATTCACGGCACCGACTTTGGCCAGTTCGGCACGCATCTCATCAATCACAGCTTTATAATCCGGTTTGCCAAAAATCGCTGAACCAGCCACAAACATATCGGCACCGGCTTCGGCAATTTCACGGATATTGGCCGGGCCAACACCACCATCAACCTCAAGGCGAATATCACGGCCTGAGGCATCAATGATCTGACGCGCCTGACGTAATTTTTCCAGGGTCATAGGAATAAATTTCTGGCCACCAAAGCCCGGGTTCACACTCATCAATAAAATCTGGTCGACTTTATCCAGCACATAATCCAGATAATGCAGCGGCGTTGCCGGGTTAAAAACCAGACCCGCCTTGGCGCCGCCCGATTTGATCAGTTGCAGCGAACGGTCAATATGGTCCGAAGCTTCCGGGTGGAAGGTAATAATATCGGCACCGGCTTCCAAGAAGTCGCCAATCATGCGGTCCACCGGAGAGACCATTAAATGCACATCAATTGGCGCCTGAATCCCATAATTTTTCAGGGCCTTACATACGCCTGCACCAAAGGTGAGGTTGGGTACATAGTGATTGTCCATGACATCAAAGTGGACAACATCAGCACCGGCTTCAAGCACTTTTTCTACCTCTTCCCCTAAACGGGCAAAGTCTGCAGAAAGAATAGAAGGCGCAATTAAATATGGCTTGGACATGGGAGACCCTGGCTAAGTATTTGAGTGACTGCGCCATTATAACAAATTGTCCCCGGCTCTGGGGCGGCAGATGGCCACCTGCGGCAAGATTGCAAATCTACAACGCTGTGTTGCAACACGCGGCTTTGTCTGGGCGCTCTTTTCTCTTAGGCTTAAGGCTTACTGAACAGGATTTTTCATGAAACGTTATAGTCATATTGCCACCACACAAGCGGCCCGTCTGGCCAAACGCCTGGGTAACCACTGGAAACACAAATTTGAAGTACAGGAAACAGCACAGGAACTGCGTATTTTGATGCCAAGCGCGACCATTGTGTTACAGCCACAATCTGATGCGCTCTATACCGAAATTATTGCTTTAGATGAACACACCGACCTGAACCGGCTGGAACAGGTGGTGCTGGATCATCTGCAACGCATGGGACAGGAACAGTTAAGTGCTGACTGGCAGCAGGCCGATTAAACCTACTTAGATCTGCTCATTTTACTTCGGCAGATTGCTTGGCTTCAAAGGCCTTGACTGCTTCAATACGCTCCTGCGTGGCCGGATGGCTTTGCAGAAAATCCCAGACCGACTTACCCTGCTCGCTTTCGCCGCTTTCATCTGCCAGCCGTTGTAACAGGTTGGCATAATGGATGGTTGGCACCTGCTTGTGCTGCATGGTGGTTAAGGCATAATGATCGGCTTCGGCTTCAAAATTACGCGAATAACTGGCACCCACCAAAGCCAGAGGCAGGCTGGTCATTAAATCGGAGCCATCACCGGTAATCGCAATCAGAATTACCCCAAAACCTAAACTGGCCAGCGCCTGTTGCAGACTATGCCGCTCGACCAGATGACCCTGCTCATGTGCCAGCACCCCCAGAATTTCCCGGTCATCCTGTGCCAGCTCAACCAGTTCATCGGTCAGAATAATAGTATTGTTGGGAATCGCCACCGCATTGGCACCCAACCGATTCCCTTCTCGAAACAGCAGTTTCGCCGGCCGGTCTTCTGCCACCAATGCCTGATACTGCTGTAAAATTGCCTGCTGGCGCGCCGCACTTAAACGGCTTGGACCCGTCATCTCCAGCACATAGTGTTCTGCTTCATTGCCGACACTGTTCAGGGTGGTTTCCGGTAACTGATTGGCCACCACATGCGAGGCCCACGGAATGCCCCACTTCACCGTGGCAAAGGCCAACGCCACAATAAAAATGGTGCTAAACAGAATCAGGCTGGGGGTACGCTCCAGCTTCCAGATCGACTGATAAATATTCTTTTGCTGCAGCTGAAACCAGGCCGGTAAAGGCTGCTGAAACTCCAGACGTGCATCATCCTGGAGTTCAATTACCGGCTGGATACGGCCCAATGCGCCTATCAGCAGCATGTCCTGATAACGATAACGGCGCTGCAAGGCAAAGTTTTCACCATACTGAACCCAGATACTGTCCGCATCGGCTGCCAACACCTGAGCAGTATAAGGCTTGGCACTCTGACCATCATAAAACACGGCTTCAACCGTCATCTGTTGCATCAGTGCTTTCCTTATAAAGACACATCAATATCAAAGATATCGCTAATTTCTTCCGCAATCGCGCTTGGATCACCCTGTAACTGGTTCATCAGCAGGTCCGGATCATTGTTTAAATGCAGGCTTAAAGACTCCACCTGATAGCGATATAAACGGATTGCCGCCCACGGCGTCATAAGGCCGAGGGTTAAAATTTTCACCATCCAGTTGCTGAGCACAATCCAGGCATAGCGCCACTGGTTGCAACTGGTCTGAAACTGGCTACGACTGATGGTGGTATTGTTCCAGCTGGTCATAAAAATCCGCGCCAGCATTAATGGCCAGATGAATAAAGCCGCCAGCAAATAGATGCCCATAAAAATCCAGACATACTGCACCGCACTCAGACTGGAAAAATCGGCCAGCAAGGCCAGTACTAGTGCTGCCGCTCCCAACATGCCGATAAACAGAAACAGCGGCACATACATGGCGCGCATATAGGCCGACCAGTCGGCCTGCAATTTAAACTGCAATTGCCCTGCATAAAGATGATCGAGGCAATAACGCTTATACAGCCAGATCAGCACCGGGAAAAATACGCCCAGGGTCAAGATATACACCAGAATCCCTTTTAGAAATTCGATATAGGCTTTCTTGCTAGTGCCGGAAAAGAAAAAGCGGCTGTTACCAAATTTACTGTTACGTGCATTAAAGCGGAGGGTGGCCCGAATCAGCCAGGGTACCGCCAGATACAGGATTAGTACCCCAATCAGGGTGGCGCGTACCGAGTAGTTGGATAACAGCGAAATGGCCAGATACAGGCCAATTGCAATCAGCCGCCCGATTAAAATCTTGCTCGGCACACCGGTAAAGTCAAAACGGCGCTGGATAAATTCAGTATTGCCATAAAAATAGCGCAAGCGGCGTACTTTGGCCCACGGCGCATACAGTCCCAGCGTGACAATAATCAATAGAATATTGACAATCCAGATGCCGAAATATTCCATGGCAGTGCCATAAAAATGAAAAGGGTGGCGCTGTCCAAGCAGCTGCGGTTCAGGTGAATCAACGACAAGCGCTGGCGGCAGCTGGGTCTGTTCCTCTGCGGTAAAAGTCGGATGTATATCTTGGTTTTGCATATCAGGCCTTATAATTATTTTTTAAAATAAAGACACGGTTAAAAATTAAAAAACAAAAAATCACAGACCGCCTTCACCCTGCAACAGGTCAAAAGCGGTGTTCTGCGTGATGGATTATATTAGGATTGTAATTGGACTGCATGAAATTGCAGATGATCATCGATAAAACTTTGAATAAAGTAATAACCATGATCATAGCCGGCATGTTCACGTAAGCTCAGCGGCTGTCCGGCCTGCGCACAAGCGGCCTGGAACAGCGCCGGATTCAACTGGCTATAGAACTGATCCTGCAAGCCCTGATCAATTAAAATATCGGCAAATTGCTTGCCTTTTTGCTGGACCAGTGCGGTGGCATCATGTGCTTGCCAGCCTTGACGATCCTCACCTAAATAGGCACTAAAGGCTTTCTCGCCCCACGGGCATTGGCTTGGCGCACAAATCGGCGCAAAGGCAGAAACTGATTTAAATTTTTCCGGATATTTAAAAGCTAGCGTTAACGCACCATGGCCGCCCATACTGTGGCCAAAAATACCAATGCTGTCGGTTTGCACCGCAAACTGTTCACACACCAGCTTATACAGCTCTTCTGCAACAAACTGTTCCATCTGGTAATGCGCTGCCCAGGGTGCCTGGGTTGCATTAATATAAAAACCTGCCCCCTGCCCGATATCCCAGTGATCGCCCTGCGCCACCTGCTCACCGCGAGGTGAAGTGTCCGGGCTAATCAGAATAAAGCCCAACTGTGCCGCCAGACGCTGGGCATGCGCTTTAATTGCAAAAGTTTCTTCGGTACAGGTTAAACCCGCCAGGTAAAAAAGCGCCGGACAGTCCTGACCGGCCAAGGCTTGTGCCGGCAGAAAAATACCAAAACGGCTTTCCCCGTTTAAGCTGCTGGAATTAAAACGGTAAATTCGCTGTTCGCCATCAAAGCATCGATTGTTCTGTATTAATTCCATCGTCTTATCCTGTTTTAAGGGCTGTCTAAAGTTAAAGGCATTTCATTTGGCTGCGCGACCACGGCTTGTGGGAATAAACGCTGCTCCAGTTGCGGCAACATCAGCTGCATATTCTTACCCATCGACCATTGCGGTTCAGACGGTTCAAAACCTTGTGCCTGCTCCCATTTTGCCACGGTCAGCTTGGCCTGTGCAAAAGCCTCGGCAAAGCTGTTATTTTCACGCATGGCCTGATCAAAGAAGGCTCGGCCAAAATAGGTATAATCAGCTTCGTTGGAACAGCCGAATGAAGCGCGGTCTGCGGCCGATGCGGTAATTACCAAAGTATTGTCATTTTGCAGGGCCGAAACAAAACTGCCCGAATAACAGGCCGAGATCACAATTACGCGCCAGCGAATGCCAGATTTATCCAGCGCATCGCGCAGCCATTTTGGATCAACCTGTTGCAGTTCCAGCGGCGCATTTTCCATTTCAAACTGGTTCGGCAAGCCATGTGAAGTCATGTATAAAAACAGCACATCGCTTTCCGGATTCATCTGCTGGCCTATACGGCGCAGTGCCAGTTCCATACTGGTGCGTGAGGCAATCGGGGTGACATTGCGTGTCATCGGGTTATTCACCAGAATCATCGAGCGGCCAAAAGTGCCAAAGCGGGTATCGAACTGTTCCCGAATCCGCTCGACTTCGGACATAAACACATCCTGATAACTGGCCCCGGCCACGCCCAGAAAATACCAGTGTGATTGCGCAAATTCGCCATACTGAATCTTCTCCAGCGCCTGATTCAGTATCTTGCTTTGTGCATAAAAGGCTTCTTCGCTAAACGTCGGCGGGACCTCTTCCACCTTCCAGATTGGCTGGCTCTTGACCGACATCTGCCACACCACCAGGGTAAACAGCGTGGCCAGAACAATCAGCGCACGTTCCCACCACGGCCATTTCAGCTCACGGGAAAATACCCAGACCACCGCCAGACTCTGCCAGACAAACAGCACCATAAAAATCAGTGGCAGATAGTCATAGAAAACATAAGGCAACACATCAATCATGCCCAGATATTGGATCAGGCTTTGCAATAAGGCGATGTGGGTGTCTAACACCAGCCACAGTAAAGCCGGTACCAGCATGAGGCGTGGATTATTAACGCGCTGGGACAGGAAAATCCCGACAATTAAGGCAAGAAACGGCCATAAGGCATAACTGACCAGACCTTGCGGGTTAAAATCACCGGTTTCACCGGCGCTGAGCCAGCTAAATAAAGTATTGGCCAGACCACCTAAAATGCCCCAGAAAATCAGTTGCAGAATGGAAGGACGGACAATCTGTAAAGATCGGCGCGAACCAAAAAATAACCACATCCCCGCTGTTTGGTTGCTTTTAAAATCATGCCAAAAATTGATGGAGGGTTTAAAGTCGATCATAAGATTGTCGTTAGCAGTGGCTCGCTTTGTGCAGACTTAGTTTATGCCTGATGTCATAATTATCAATGCTCTTTTTTAACTATATAACAAATCTTTGCCCAGTTTTGAAGCGATTACCCGTTTACTTTGGTCGCGTCCTGCCGGAAGTAGGCATCGAAGCGGCAGGCATCTCCCGTCCATTGATGATCCGGTGTTTGCCCGGCCAGATACACCGCCAGACGTGGTCGCTTAACCACCACACGTTTGGCGATTTTTTGCGCCAGCGGTAGCAAGGCATCGCCCAAATCCATTTCACCATGTTCCGGCAATAACAAATGCAGCAGCTGCATCTGCTTTTTGACTTGTGCCTGTTTTTTTACCGCCTGCTGGTTCTGGTCACGCTGTGGAAACATCGGATCCAGATACACCACATCAACAGCCTGCCCTGCTTCTGCCTGCGCTTTTAAGTAATCAGCCGAATCAGAAAAGACCAAGTGGATGCGTGCGGCAACCTTGCTTAAAAACGGGTCCTGTAGGGCGCGCTGGTAGCTGTCTTCCAATAAACTAAACAGAATCGGATGCCGTTCTACCAGCGTTACTTCAGCCCCCAAATGCGCCATCAGCAAACTGTCATGGCCCAGACCTGCAGTTGCATCAATCAGCTGCGGTTTTTCCGCCAGGTTACAGGCACGGGCCAGCATTTCTGACTTTAATGACGCGCGTTTTAAACGCGGAATTTCAGCCTGCCAGTCTGGCTGCATTTTCATGCCCAGCGCACATAGCCACAGGCCATCGGCATCAACGCAGAGCGCCATGTCTGGATGCAGTCTTAAAAAACGTGCATTCAGTTTGTCGATGACATCAATTTGAAGGGTAACCCCACGTGAAGAAAGCACAGCCTGATAGTGCTGTGCTTTCTCAAAAAATGCGGGTTCGGTATAGCAGCGAAGTTCGCTTACCATAAGGTCCAGCCTGTATATGCAAAGAGTAAAATCAGAAGGCCTGACACAATACGATACCAGGCAAAAATCATAAAGTCGCGTTTGGCCACATACGCCACCAGCGCGCGAATTAAGATTAATGCGGAGATAAAGGAAACAATAATCCCGACGCTCAGTACGGTCCAGTCCTGCGTGGTCTGGAAGACATCATAACTTTGATATAAATCCAGCAAGCCTGCGCCAATAATCACCGGAATTCCCAGAAAGAACGAGAATTCTGTCGCCGCTTTACGTGATACGCCCAGGAACATCGCCCCAATAATGGTCGCGCCCGAACGTGAAGTGCCCGGAATTAAAGACAGTACCTGAATCAGACCAATCCAGATCGCATCTTTATAGGTCAGGTCTTCAACTTCCTGTGCCCGTACTTGAGGTGGATGCTTCTCAATCCAGATAATGATCAGACCACCAATAATCAGGCCAATAGCCACGGCGATATCATTAAACAACATCGCTTTCACGGTTTGCCCGAAAGTCAAACCAATCAGAATAATCGGCAGCGAGGCCAGAATCAGGCCAAAGCCCAGACGGCGTCCGGTTTCTTCGCCGGTGAACATGCCGGTGGCTGCGCCCCAAAGCCGGGTCCAGTATTCATAAATCACTGCTGCAATTGCCCCCATTTGAATGGCAATTACAAAAACATCACTTTTTTCTTTGGTCCAGAAGTTCATCAGTTCTGAAGCCAAAATTAAATGGCCGGTACTGGAAATTGGTAAGAATTCTGTGATTCCTTCAACAATTCCCATAATTGCCGCTTTCAGCAGCAGTAAAAAATCCATAGAAAATCCTAGTTATGATTTGCCTTGTTCTGGAATTTTTTTCCAAGCATTATCCCGCAAATACACCGGTAATGCGTATTCCGCACTGACCCATGCTTTACGTTGAGCCAATACGCGTGCAATGGTAGCAATATCTTGCGCCGTTGCACTTAAGTCTTTGTATTGTGTTTGTTCTTGTTGCAATAAGGTTGAACCTGAGCCTACTAATGGGGACTGCGCTACGGCCGCCGCATCACTATAGCCCAATAACTGTTCTTCGCTCACCGGCTGCATAATGCCTTCTGCATCTAACTGGAAACTGGCGATATAGACTTCATTCATCCGCGCATCCAGCACTGCTGTTACCGCGCTTAAACCTGCTAGCCGATAAGCCGCTTGTGCCAGTGCCTGCAAGGTCGATACCGGAATGACCGGCAGATCATGTGACCAGGCCAGTGCCTGTGCCACCGCGGCATTAATCCGCACGCCACTGAACGAGCCCGGGCCACGGCTAAAGGCCACTGCGGTTAAATCGGCAGTGGCCGTTTCGGTCTGAGCAAAACCTTGCTCAATCATCGGGAGAATGGTTTGGGTTTGTGCCTTGGCGCGCTCATCCAACTGAAAAAACAGTTCCTGCGTGTCATTTACAATCGAAACGGAACACTGCTCATTGGCAGTTTCCAATGCCAGTAACTTCATGCACAACCTTAAAATTAAATTTTAAAAACTGGCCGCTATCATACTCCACTCCTAGACACTAGGCGAGAACTTCACCGGCTTTCACACAGAAAAAAAGCCAGTTTCAAACTGGCCTTTAGGTATCTTAAAGTTCGACTTTTTCCAGTTGCTGGAAATGCTTGAAGTGCTCGGCATAATGTAAGGCGCTCAGTTTCAGGCGGGCTGCCCCTGCTTCATCCAGGGTTTTTACAATCTTGCCGGGAGAACCCATCACCACCGAATTATCCGGGATGACTTTGCCTTCCGGAATCAGCGCATTGGCGCCAATAATACAGTTTTTCCCAATCACGGCATGATTCAGCACCACCGCGTTAATACCAATCAGGCTGTTATCGCCGATGGTACAGCCATGCAACATGGCCTGATGACCGATAGTGACATAGTTACCAATCTGCATCTCAATACCCGCATCGGTATGCAGCACCGCATTTTCCTGGACATTACTAAAATCTCCAAGACGAATCAGGCTGTTATCGCCACGCACCACCGCGCCAAACCAGATACTCACCTGCCGGCCCAGCTCGACCTGACCAATGACCGTTGCGGTTTCGGCGACCCAACCATCCCATGGTTGATGTAATGCTTTTGGGGCAATGCCCTGAAATTTATACAACATTAAAATTCCCTATTTAGATGATTTAAATCGAAACGTCGGTGAATTCAGTAAAAATGGCCATTCTTTTTGATAATCCAGCCCATACTGAAATAAAGCCACCAGCATCCGTGCAGTTAATCCCCAGACAATCTCATTTTCAACGCGCATGCTGGGAAAATATAAGGACTGATGGGCATAGCGCACCTCATATGGCACCGGCGGCGCTTCCATCAGATTTTTTAAAGAGGCGAAAAAAATACGGTCAATTTCGGTCGGTTGCGCTGACAGCTGCACCTCGGGTGGAATCAGGCCGACAATGGGTTTGACCAGCATGCCATTACGCGATTTTTGCATTGGCAAATCGCCAATCAGTTCCACATCAAAAGGATTCAGCGCGGTTTCTTCCTGTGCTTCGCGCAGTGCCACCACAATATTACTGGTATCCTGTGGATCGCGCTTGCCGCCCGGGAAAGACACCTCACCGGCATGGCTGTTTAAATAGGCCGAGCGGCGGGTCAGCAGGACTTTCGGCTGAGCTTCATCGGTAATCGCAATCAACACGGCCGCATGCGCCTCACGCATACTTCGCGAGAAGCGTAAGCGCTGTTGCAATTCCTGTGTCAATGAATGCTCTACCATCTTTTATTATCCTGATTGCCTGACTTTCATCATAGCTGAAATTCTGGGCAAAAGGATAGAAATGATGCCAAAGTTCATTTTTTCAGTTATGCTGATCAGCAACTTTATCGTTGATGCTGAATATGAACTTTTGCGGAACGTGTGGACATAAAACAACGGAAAAAATTCCTTTAGGCGATCATCAGTTACGCCGTGTTTGCAGCCATTGTGGCAGTATTCATTATGTGAATCCGAAAGTGATTTGCGGGGCTTTGGTGCTGTGGGAAGATCAGGTGTTATTATGCCGCCGTGCCATTGAACCGCGTTATGGACTCTGGACCCTGCCGGCGGGTTATATGGAACTGTTTGAAACCATGGAACAAGGCGCGGCACGTGAAACCCGTGAAGAAGCAGAAGCGGAAATCGAGATTGAGCAGCTGTACTGCATGTACAACATTCCACGGATTGGCCAGATTTATGTGCTGTTTAAAGCGCAGCTGATTGAAGGTCAATTTGGGGCGGGTGAAGAAACTATTGAATCGCGTCTGTTTAGCGAAGATGAAATTCCATGGGCAGAACTAGCCTTCCCAAGCGTGGAACATACCTTAAGACATTATTTTGAAGACCGCAAAAACCAGCATTTCCCGACTCATCTGGAAACCTTGGGTACGCGTTTGGATCATACTGGTTAACAATAAATATCCCCGCCAAGAAAAAGCCCATCCGTAGATGGGCTTTTGTATTTTAATGAATATATTGCTGTTACTGGATACGCACCTGTTCCGGGTTATAACAGTCCGCCACTTCGATGCTCACGGTTCCACCGGTGAGTTTAGCCAGTTCTTTATCGGCATCCGTAGCATTGTTGCTATCCTGATTGGTAAAAGTCTTGAGCTGCAAGGTATACAGGTTACTCCATGACACGGTATTGTTGCCGGAGAAGTCACTCAGGCTAATCCGGGTCGAGGTATGATTGACCAGATTACCCATATTCAGCCGCGCACCACCTACCACCATGGCCTGCTCGCCCTGGGTATTGTCAACCCGGGTATTCAGACCAATTACGGCACCATTCAGCTGGTTAAAGACCGGATTGGCCAGAATCATCCGCAGGGTAATCGCCTGCGCCTGATTGCTCAGATCGGTTGCTCCCAGCACACCAATACGATATTGCGTGACATTATTACTATCCACAATCTCTGGCGTGCTGCTATCTGTAGCGACTGCGCAGGTCCCCGACAGATCGGTTGCGGTCGGATTTGGGCCAATATCGGTACGGATATTGCCCTGCTCATCCAGCACAATCCCGAGCTTAATTGCTGGCGCGGCATTATTGGCAAAATTGAAATTCAGAGTGGCATATAACGGGAAAATATAACGCTCACCCAAGGCCACATTTTTCGCCGAAGTAAAAATCCGGTTATCCAGGAAATTCACCTGAAAATATTTATAGATATCCAGTGAGCCCTTAAACTGATCCGTGCCAATAGTCTGGGTCCAGCGGCCATATTCTTCCGGCTTTCCTGTCGGGAACTTGGTCAGGGTTTTATAAATGCCTTCGGTGCCGGCAATCATATAATCGTTATACAGTTTCCCCTGGGTCACGGTAAAATCTTCAGTCCGGTTACTGTTGATGCTAAAACGATAAGGCCCCTGGATCGTTTCATTCAGTGGATTAATCCAGTTATTTTGTGCCGCTGCGGTCATCAGTTCCGGACGGACACGTTTCAAGAAATCGGCCGTAATGGTCAATAACGGGTTTTCATTACTGGTCGACATGGTTCCACGCCACTGCATGCCATAACCGAAAGTATAACCCGAGCGATCGGTCATCAACTGGAACTGGCCAATCAGGTGTCTTAAGGTATTCGAGTTCTGTTTGCAATCATCCTGATTACAGCCATATAAACCTTGTGGTAAGGTCGAACCCTCCACAGCCAGTACCGGATAATTGGCCTGATAAGAGGCAGAGTTGGTCATATAGACCAGGGTTTTCAGTGCGTCAAAGGCCTGCGCATCACTGACGGTGCTTAAATTGACCCAAGGACTTAACTTGCTGACATAGGCACCGGAACGGTAATCCTCCAGCGTCACCGAACCCAAAATATCATCCAGCTGTTCTTTTTTTAGCGCAGAAATATAAAGTGGCTGCACATCACCGGCAATGGTCGGCCGTTCTTGGTTCTTGGAACTTTCAATTGATAAAGCCTGTAAAATACGTGTAATTGCCTGTGCCACTTGAACAGTTGAATCCGATAGGGTCAGTTCGGTTGCCGCCTGCCCGGTTAAGCCACGGGCAATATCCAGCAGGGTTAAACGCGGCAAGCTGGCACTAACCGAATTGGCCAGACCAATATCAGCCAGACTTACTGTCCCCAGATTAATTGATTTTTCTGTTTTTTCCTGAATAAAGAAATGGACTTTATCACCGGCACTACATTTACCGGTGGCGGCATTGGTGGTTGGCGCAATCCGGGTAATATAGGTTTTGCTTGGATCACTGCTACAGGTAAAATTCAGGCCATGCACCGGATAATCCAGGGCGAATTCCACACAGTTTTGCCCGCTGACACAACTGCCATTAATTTCCTTCACAATATTCGGCTCTGGAATGACATTGGCACTTTCACCACCACAGCCACTGAGTGCCATCATCAAAGCGGTACTGCTCAAGGCTAAAATATTTGATTTCTTCATCCTGATGTCTCATGTTTTTTATTGATCTAAGGCAATAATTTTCAATTGGCCCTGATTACTTAACTGGCGGTTTTCCATATCGATTGCCGATGCCAGCGGGGTTAAAAGAAGATAACGGGTTTGAGCCGGCAATTGAATCACCCCTTCCACCTGCTCATGTTGCAATAAGGTGGATTGAGTATCCTGGCTCTTGTAGCCGCCTGCACCTTCAATCACACAGCCTTGCGCATCCAGAAAAACGGCAAAAGGCCAGTAAAATGTAGGTTGCCGGGTTTTAGAAGCGTATGAATTCACCTGAAGATGGCGTAAATCTCCCTCCAGCTTCACCACCTCATAATCAAATTCATCTGTTAATGGTGCACGTGGCCAGAGATTGACATCTTTCTGTACGGCCAGGGTCTTGGCATGTTTAATTTTTTTATTGTTAAAACAGGACTGGCCTAAACTGCTGATGGCATCGGCCTGTGCAATACGATAATAAGTCGATGACAGCACCATTGGCTTGACACTTTCTGGCTGGCGTTTCTTGAACAGGCGATCCAGCACCGATTGCCCAACTCCTTTTTCACGTTCTACCACCTGCACCCGGGTCGCACCACCGCCCAATTTACTGTCGACTACGCCTTCCGGCATCATATAAAAACGCTTTTTCCCCTCCAGGTTAAATTCACTGTGTTCCAGGTATTCATTATTGACGTACTGCTCCCCTTCCATTTCGGTAAAACCGGAAGATGAAGTACGGTCTGGTTGATCAGCTTGCACAGTCTTCAATACTTCCTGAGATTCAGTTTGCGGGATGACAGATGTAATCGTTGGAGATGATGAAGCTGATACCGGTTTTGTGGTTGCCGATACAACTGGTGTGACGACAGGCTGTTCCACAACTGCTGTATCTGGTGTTTTTTGTGGGATACTTTCTGTGAGTTTTACCGTAGTGACTGGTTGAGTCGGTACAGTACTAACTGTGGGTACGACTGCAACAGCAGGAGCTCTGACAGGTTCAGAAACGGGAATTTGCGCTTGCGGCTGCGCCGGATTCAAAGCAGACGATGCTCTACTTTGTGCCTGCGTTTTGTTTACCGGCACAGCTTCTTTTTTCGCGGCCGGCCGGGTTTCGGCCTTACGCTGTACCACCATCGGCCGGCCATCCGGGCCAATAATGGTATAAAACTCATTGGCATAACTTACACTGGCCGAGCCCAAAGACAGCGCCCAGAGTGAAGACAGGCAAATCAAGCCAGATAAACGCTTTGTCACTTTTACCATCGTGTTCTATAGCTCAGACCTAAAATTGTAATGTTGCTAGTGGTTTTGACATTCAGTCCCGCATACGGGTTGAGTAATAAGTTATTCACCCCTTCTTTGTTGGCTAGGCTACTGGTATTGGCTGGAATTTTGTCCCGGCTTTGCAGAAAGCCGATCGATAAATCCAGGTCAGTATCGGCATCAAAACGATAGCCCACACCTAAACCAAACAGACGTGCATTATTAATGGGTACCATGGTATTACGCTTGTCATCTGGAATCGCACTGGTTCGTGGTTCATAACCGGCACGCAGTTTTAAACGGTCAGTAGCAGAATATTCAATCCCGATGCCCCAGCTCCATGGTGACTGGAAGCCCATCGGCAAGGCCAGCGAGCTGTCAGAGACATGTTCAGACAATAATTTGGCAATTTTTAAGGCAGAAATCTGGCGGTCAAATTCAAACTTGAACTTGTCCCAAGCAGCATAATCGGTCCAGCCGACATCAAAGTTCACCTGTAAATCTGGCATCACCTTGTATTTAATCCCGGCCTGGAAATGCGCTGGATATTCAAAATCCATCGCCACCAGCCCTGACTCACTGGCCGGAATATAGTTCGGGAAGCCTAGAATTGCCGCCAGAATTTGCCCGGTTGGGGAAGACATCAAGCCTTTAATCAGCTCACTCGGCGCCTTGGCATTATCAATATGATATTTACCTTTGAGTCGCATTTTGGCTGAACTTTGATAGACCATACCAAAGCTGAAATCTTCACGTGGTTCCCATAACACCCCGAGGTTATAGCTTGGGCTCAGACTTTGCTCGACGGCCAGATCCATTTGTCCAAAACGACCAAACGGATTCATGCCTTCCTGTGCGTTACAAATCCCCAACAACAGAATATCGGTAATAATATCGGAGTTTTCTTTAAACGGGGTACAGACGACTTCATCAATCATCCGCAGCATCCCGATCAGGTCATTCGGGAAACGCAAGTCGGTATTCATGGCAATGGCCTGGTAGGACATTCCCACCGATGCCCCGACCGATAGCTCATCATTGACCTGATAGGCAATTGACGGTGACAGATAGGTAATCCGTTCCAGTGCCACCTGCTGCCCCATGAAGTTACCTGGGTTGCCATCTTCAGCACCAAAACCGGCAATTAACGGCGCATACATCGCAGTAGCAAAGGTGGTTTTAGACCCCGGCGGATTGTAGGCAATCCCTGCTGTTGGTGCGGCCAGTGGCATGCCTTCACCCAGATCAACAAACTTTTTCAGTACCGGCACATACAGCGATGCATATTCCACATCACCCGATACTTCACCTTTAAAGTCGGTACAAAAGTCAGCCAGAATTTCCGGTCCATCATGACAGACCAGTGGATCATCGGAATAACCAAATACGTTATAGTCGGCTGGCGCAGAAAACTCACGCTGTACATCAAAGTGCGCCAGCACCCCTTGTACATCGGTTTGCAAGCCTTCAATTTTAGTTAAGGCTGCCGGGTTAAAATGAATGGCACTAATGCCCGGTGGATCTGCCGTGACCGCGTTGCCCATGGTCAAGGAACGGATATCGACAGACAGGTTTTGTCCCAATTGTGCAAAAGCAGCACTCGAACAGCCCGATAAGATCAGCGCAGACACTAACGGGCGAAGTCGAATTATTTTCATACGACCAGCCTCTTAGCGAAGTTTCTTACCAAAGCCCAGAATATCGAGTGGGAAAGACAGACCTAAAGACACATCCGGTGCATCTTCTGTCAAACCAATACCAACAGTACCATTGACAATCGTTTCAGGAGAAACGCGCACCCCTAAAGAAATGGCCAGGGTAGAACTGGTCTGATCGGCCGGAGAATAGCTTTCGCTGGTGTGATAGAGGAATTCAGCGCCAGTATTAAAACTCTGCTGATACGACATGGTCATTGAAACATCGTAGTTAAAGGAATAGGCAAAACCAAAGGCGAAACCACCACTAATGCCCGGCTCAAATTCCTCAATAATACGTGGGCCACGAACCTGGTTTAAGCCCGACTCTTTAAAACCATAATTGGCGGAGACCGAAGCGAATAACACCACTGGGTCGATATATTTACGCGTACTGGCTCCAATCCCTGCAGAATAATAGCCCTTACCGGTCGCAAGTTCGGTGGTGCTATTAATTTCATACGGGCTATCACCGGTTTTGGTCGAAAGATTTCCGAATAAAATTAGTGGCAAACGGCCTGCTTTTAAAGGGAAAGGCTCCCAGCGTGCGCCTAAAGAAATATCCCCTAAGCCAGCGGTATTCGCATCTTTTAATTGATCGGTCTTGGCCACCAAAGGTAAAGAGGCAGTTAAGGTCAGGTTATCCAATAATCCATATTGAACGGTGAAGGTGTTGGTCAACGCATGCGATGCATTTTCCTGAACACGCAACTGATAGATTTGGCCTTGCGCCATTTCCATATCTATTTGCGTATCACGATAATAGGTATAATCAATATCGTAATAAGATGAGATATTGCCTTTTTTGATTAAGGAATATTGGCGTTCATTGGAGGTAAAGACTTCTTCCAGATTGGCTTCTTTGGTAGCATCCCCTTCCTGCTGCTGTAACGCAGTTGATGCAGCCTGCTCAGCACTCGGTGCAGTCGCTGTTGCTGTTTCAATATTGGCCTCAGCAACTGCTTCAGTGCTAACTTCTTCAGGGCTTGAGTTTTCTGCTGGAGCTGTGGCTTCTGACGCAAGCTGCTGCTCTTCTACTGTTTCATATTGTCCTAATTGTGGCTCTTCTGCAGCATAAGCAGCTGCTCCCCAGACCATTTGGATACTGATAGCCAATACGGTTTTATTCATCCATTTAGATTTCATCTTCTTCCCTTCCAATTTTTAATTTTTTTTCGTTTTTAAAGTAAATATTTATTTACTTTTATAATAGAGTCTTAAAAAGTTGTACTGATGTTCGCCGAAATTCTCTGACTCAGGATTCATGTTTCGTTCTAAACGAATGGTCGAGGCTTTATCAGCAATTTTGTCCATATAGAATTGCGGATATTGAATATTGACAAAGGCATGATGGTTAACAGTGGCATCTTCAACATGGCGCATATCACTGTCCTGTAAAGCCAGGAAGTCTTTACGATATTCAGGCGCCACATTAATCAGGAACAAGGTATTGTTTTCCCACACCTCTTTAAAACGCTGCTCATCAAAACTGATATTCCCCAGTGCCGGGTCGGCCACATAGACCCGGCCATCCTTATAGGCCTTATACACCACAAAATGCTTAAAACCAGCATAGGAAATCGGCACAATTGCGGGCTGGCCCTGCTTGACCAGATCTGAAAATTCCCCACGATAGCCGCCACTTTCCATGCCCAATGCAGCAACAAAACGTTTCATATCCAGCAAAGAGAAACTGCGCCGTTCAATAATGCGCTCATACTCCCCATAACGTAGCAAACCACTCATGGTCTGCTGCTCTGTCAATCGGGTTCCGACATAACCATTTAACAACGTGGTTAAAGCGGCCGATCCACAGCTATAGTCATACGCCTGACGTACAATGCCCCGGAATTGATCTTGTAAAGCAGGTTGAATACGTACAGGCTCACGATGCATACGGGTAAAAGAAGAATTGCGGGAATCCAGTGTTTCCGTATAGCGTACGGTTTCCGGATGTTGTTCCTTTAAGTCGAAGGCTTGTGTGGCAGCGTAATACATCAATGCCGAGCCTAATGCGATCTCTAACATAATTTTTTACTTTTCAAGTTCCAGGCAGCTCTGCCAGTTCATTTTTTATTTTTAGAGTAAGAACTCTACTTCCATGTATTTAGCAAGATACCTTTTTTTTAGAAAAAAAACAGTATTTTTTTATCTTTTTGCCAACTTTTACAGTTTTTTTGTAAAAAAAAGCGCGTGAAAACACGCGCTTTTTCAAGATAGAACTTAGTGACCACGAATGGTAATTACAGCACCTTGATCCGACATTGTAGGGCCATAATAGGTTTGCATTCCTTGAATTTCAACATCACCAATAGATGCAGCAGTTTTACTACCTAAATGAACACCTTTAATATAATGGTCTTTGGCACCGCCATGACTCACGATTTGAATATATCCTTTCTCATCCGGATTAGTGAGACTTGCACCATACACACTAATATCTTGCTTAATACTTAGGTCCTTAGCATTTGCATCGGCAATTTTAATACTTTCAATAAAGATCTCACCTGCTGCACGCTCAGTATTTGCCGTTGAGTTATCCAGAATACCCAAATTATTAATTTCAAGACCACCAAGCATCGTAGTATTCAGTTTAATCATCGCCCCTTGTGGCGCAGCACCTAACTGGATATTGGCTGACATTGGGCCAGTTTTAAGCGTTAAGCCTGAGAGAATCGCATTATAGTTCGCATCTACACCACCACGGCGAAGTTCTGAGGTTGTACTTGCTTCACCTTGTTTGCCTGAAGCCGTTACACCAATCTCACCAATATAAATATCTAAGCCAGATACATCAGCTGCAATATTAATGAATGCAGAATTACCACCACCAGTACCAGCATCTGAGTCAATTTTCAAATCTGCTAAATTGTGACTCGCGATAGTTCGTGACTCATCAACCTCTGGGCTTGCAGGATTTGTAAGATCAAGTGGGGCTGTAATCACCACACCTTTTGTAGCGGTAAGTCCAGTACCATTCCCTTGAATAACAATCGCACCAGCATTATCAATGGTACCATTTAAACCATCATTATCATGGATAAAGAGCTTTTCAATTTCAATTTTTGAAATACCGATACCAATCGATAAACCATCTTGACCTGTGGTTGCGCTAAGTGCTGAATCATCCATTGCCTGCATTGCAAATGCATTTGCACTTAATGCCATTGAAGATACTAAAGCTAGTTTAGTAAATGTTTTCATATTTACTCTCCCAAGAGTATTATTTTTTTGATTGTTACCACTCTTGTGCAGCGGGTTGATTATTTGTTTTTAGCAACCTGCTACGTATTTCCTTGAGCGGCTGGATAGCACTAACAAAGTTATCCCCCTGTCAAATTTTGTTCAACTGCTATTGATCATATTTTTCAGCTTGCCGATAAACGGTCATAAGCATTTTCTTGGCGCAGAATCAGGTAAAATAGATATTTATTGTTGATTTTCTCCAAATTTATGGCCACCTCATCTTTCTACAAACAAGTACTTTGTGAATCCTCCTATACCCCAGCAGAAATTTTAAAGGCGCTGGGTTCACTCTCACATCTTGTTTATTTAGAAAATAATGGCCAACCGATTATTGGCTTATCGGCAAAACATTACTACCTTATTCAACAAAATAAATGGCAGTATTTTAAGCAACACAGTTTTAATCATTATCTTGAAGAAACAGCAGCGCCTTCTTTAGATGAATTTTTGCAGGCAACTGTTTGTATTGGCGACAGTTATTTTAAAGGTGGACTGATCGGTTTTATCAGCTACGATTATGCCGCCCAACAGCACATTCATACTCAAAGCAAAGCTCAACCGTGTTTATTTCTAGGACAATTTCACAGTTTTCTAACTCTGGAAAATGGGCACTGGTATTTCACCAGCGATGAGCAGCAAGCCGAATTTTTATTGACTTATATTCAAAATTTGTTGGCTCAAAAACAGGAGAATTCATTTAAATTAACTCAGGCCTGTACCGCACGCTGGAATAAAACTGAATATCAACAGGCCTTTAATCAAGTCCAGGATTATATTGTTGCAGGTGATTGTTATCAGATTAATTTAACCCAGGAATTTAAAGGTTCTGCGGAAGGATTATTATTAGATACCGCTACAGATTTTTGGGCGCTAACCCATGCTCCTTATGCCGGTTATTTAAAAATAAATGACTTTGAATTACTTAGCTGTTCACCTGAATTCTCTGTACACGACAAAAATAGATAACTCATTGAAATAATGTCACAATAATTGTTTTCTAACGACGAATACTATGACACATCTCAATGAGTTATATCTTATCTTAAACAAATCTCTAAAATGGAACA
>NZ_VPCK01000021.1:0-44508 GCF_013418255.1 Acinetobacter sp. YH12155 | reverse complement strand
TGAAATACGGTATTCTGATGTGACAAAACCTGAATCCTGGTCGTTAAAGTGTTTGTTTGCACTCATATTTTAACTGTTAGGACTCAGGTTTTTTTATTTAAAGCAAACTATGGGACAGCAGTGGCCTGAAGATGCTTTTTTACAAGGGGAGAATTAACGACGACGTTTTTTCTTCCATTTACGTTCCTGGTAACGGTCGTATTCTTTATCTTTGGAAATCTTGTTACCCAGCGCTGCACCACCGGCTGCACCGAGCGCTGCACCAATATAACCACCATTCGTACCGCCCATGTTCTGACCCACGGTATAACCCGCACCGCCACCTAAGGCACCGCCAATGGCAGATTCAGTACGATGGCGTTTGTTACTGGCTACAGCTGCGCCACCTGCACCACCTAAAGCCGCACCAATGGTTGCACCCGTGGTACCGCCCATGTTTTTACCTAAGGCTGTACCTGCGACACTACCTAAGGCACTGGCTGCAGCTACACGGGTCGCATTGTCAGCATGTGCATTCACCGTCATGAAAGAAGTGGCAGCAAGCGTTGCACTTAATAAAACAGCATTGAGTTTCATATTCACTCCATGTCCAAGAGCGGACTTTTTAATGTCATTTGATGGCAGTAAATGTAACAAAAGGATTCCCTGCAAATATGGAGAGGCACCTTCATAATTCAGTGCTTTGGTTTCGGCTTTGTATAAGTTGTATTAAAACTGTCGATTTTATCGGCAGCCCAGACTTTAAATTGAAAGAGGCAGGATGCATCTCTTGCACGCTGTAGCGTATTTGCCGGATTTGGCCATCAACCACGCAGTTTCTGCTACGAATAAAGATGTTATTTGCTGGCCAGAATCGTTAAACTATGGCAATTTTTTGATTTCGCTGGCCTTATTGAATTAGGGCGACAGCCTGTATATTGAGATAATTTGCACAATGAAAGAATCGTTACGTTTACGATTAGATCAACTTTCTGACCGTCACGAAGAATTAACAGCACTCTTGGCCGATGCTGAAGTCATTTCCGATAACAAACGCTTTCGCCAGCTGTCGCGCGAACACAATGACCTGAGCGAAATTACCGAAGTCTGGGGCAAATATACCCAGGCCGAAGCCGATATTGAAACGGCTGAAGCAATGCTGTCCGATCCTGACTTTAAAGAGATGGCGCAGGAAGAGATCAAGGAAAACAAGGCACTGATTGAACAGCTGGAAGCGGATTTAAACATCCTGATGATTCCTAAAGATCCGAATGATGCCAACTCGGCCTATCTGGAAATTCGTGCCGGCACCGGTGGTGATGAAGCAGCAATTTTCTCCGGCGATTTATTCCGCATGTACAGCAAATATGCCGAATCTCAAGGCTGGCGTATTGAAGTGCTGTCAGAAAACGAAGGCGAACACGGCGGCTATAAAGAAGTGATTTGTCTGGTTAATGGTGACGGGGTCTATGGCCGCCTGAAATTTGAAAGTGGCGCACATCGTGTCCAGCGTGTTCCGGCAACTGAATCGCAAGGCCGTGTACATACGTCCGCCTGTACCGTGGCTATTTTGCCTGAAATTGATGTCGATACCACGGTGGATATTAACCCGGCAGATTTACGTATTGATACCTACCGCGCGTCGGGTGCCGGTGGTCAGCACGTCAACAAAACTGACTCTGCGGTGCGTATTACCCATATTCCAACCGGAACGGTAGTGGAATGTCAGGAAGAACGTTCGCAGCACAAGAACAAAGCCAAAGCCATGGCCTTATTGGCCTCACGTCTGGAAAATGCCAAACGTGCTGCAGCAGATGCTGCCACTTCGGAAATGCGTCGTGACTTGGTCGGTTCCGGTGACCGTTCCGAGCGTATTCGCACCTATAACTATCCGCAAGGGCGGATGACCGATCATCGTATTAACTTAACTTTATATAAGTTAGATGCAGTGATGGAAGGTGATTTAACCGAATTGCTGGACAGCCTGCACCGTGAATATCAGGCCGATCAGCTGGCTTTACTTGCCCAGCAAAATGGTGGCTAATGAAAATTGCCGATGCACTGACCATTCGTGGCGTAGCAGACAGCTACGAACGTCAGGAAAATCTCTGGCTACTGGAGCATATTCTAGGTTTATCTGCCTTGACGCTGAAATATCAGGCCGATCGTGAGCTAAGCCCAGAACAGGAACAGCAATATCTTGCGGGTATTGCCCGGATTGAAGCAGGTGAACCCTTGGCCTATGTCACCGGTTCACAGCCATTCTGGACACTGGATTTAAAAGTCACACCAGATACCCTGGTGCCAAGACCAGATACCGAAGTACTGGTAGAAAGCTGTTTGCAACTGGATTTACCGGCACAAGCGGCGATTATCGACTTGGGTACCGGCACCGGTGCGATTGCCTTGGCCTTGGCATCGGAACGTCCGGATTGGCAGGTGACTGCAACCGATATTTATCCGCCGACTCTGGCGGTTGCCAAAGAAAATGCGCAGACGCATAACTTGGAGCGGGTAGAGTTTAAGCTGGGCGCCTGGTTTGCTGCTTTAGGCGTTCCTGCCGAGCCGAGGTTTGATCTGATTGTGTCGAATCCACCGTATATTGCGGCTGATGATGTACATATGAAAGATTTGGCCACCGAACCTGAACGGGCCTTAGTGGCGGCCAAGCAGGGCTTATCTGATCTTGAGATTATTATTCAGCAAGGCAAGCACTGGTTAAAACCGCAAGGCTGGATTGCTGTAGAGCATGGTTATGATCAGGCAGTAGCTGTGCAAAATATCTTTAACGATGCCGGTTTTGTTGCGGTACGCACCATTCTGGATTATGGCGGTAATGATCGGGTGACTATCGGCCAACTCGGCGATTAAGTCAGGTTGTCTTTAATCGCCTGAATGGCCGGAGGTAATTCTTCACCCAAGGCACTCAGCATTTCCCGTTCGATTAGCCGGACCATGGCACTCAGTGGCAGGTCATTGTCTTGCAGGCCAAACGGTTCTTCCAGCTGTTCGCTTAAGGCATCCAAGCCCAAAAACAGATAGGCAATCAATCCCACCAAAATGGGGGTCCAGATACCTAAATTCGCCTCTAAACTAAAAGGCAGAATAAAGCAGAAACAGTACACGGTGCGGTGTAGCAATACCGAATACGAAAAAGGTAACGGCGTGGTCAGAATCCGGTCACAACCGGCCTGAATATCCCCTAAGCTGATAATGTGCTTGTTCAGGCCATGATAGACAATATCTGACAGTTCGCCGCTGTGCAGGGCCTTGACCAGATCTTTCTGAATCTGTTCCAGAATAAACTGGGCGGCATTAATATGCCCAAACAGCGCCTGATAATCGGCCGGGCTTAAATTGACCTTGTTATGATAAAAATCAATCGGCTCATTCTGGGTGCGCAGCCGGTTTTTCAGTAAATTGCTAAACAGCATTACTCGATACATCAGCACCTGACGTTCGGCGGGCGGCAACACATAGGAATCACGGGTAAGATGGCGTGAGGTGGCAATCAGCTGCCCCCATAATTTGCGGCCTTCCCACCAGCGTTCATAACTGGCAGTATTTCTGAAACTGAGGAAAATCGACAGGATAACCCCGAAAATGGTAAAGCCAATCGCGGGCACGGCCGGCGCCTGTACATAATGATGCGAGGACAGATAGACCAGCACGGTGGAAATGAACACCACCATCATTAAGGCCGGCATGACCTTGGGCAAGATGGTGCCTGACCATGCAAAAAGTAATGCGAAACTGTTGCTTTTATCCCGAATAATCATAGTGCTTCTGCGCGGATGCTCAGCCGTAGTGTTCCATAGCCGGACAAGGCAATGCAAGCCGTATACGTTGGGATGATTCAGTATAATCCAGTCAAAAAAAGTGACGCCGTAGCGTCACTTGAATAAGGCGTTGGGTAACTGCTCAAGATTTACATTGGATAATCTTGCAGACAGTCAGATACTTCCACTTGAGCCAGGCTATCGGTTTCTAAAGCCAGACACAGCGCTACAATTTTTGCCGTTTCGCTCAGGTTTTCATCTTTAAGTGCTAAGCCTGCTTGTAAGGCGTGCAGATCTTCCTGAGGAATATCTAAGGCTTGTGCCGCTTCTAGCGCATCTTCACGATCAAAAAATGCCGCCATCGCATTACGTAACTGATCTTCAGAGGTGTTGAGAATGCCTTGATTCAGCAATTCATCAAGTTGCTCTGAAGGAGTAGAAAGTGCGTGATTAAAATTTTGAACCAGATTTTGTGCAAGCACATCAATCATCTTAAGCATGGGAACCTCTAAAGATGGAGTACAACAAGGAGGAGGAGGGATTACAGCCAAAATTGCATAGAATCTATGCGATAAATTGAGTGAAAATTAATCTATTTTGGTGTGATTGGCAATGCTGTTACGATGAATGACCGGTTCAAATACTGCACTTGAAATGCCAAGTGCTTCATATTACAACTTATATTTAAAAGTTCTGAGTTAAAAATATCAGCATAAATAACGGCTAGCTTTGATTCTGCCGGTAGGCCCCCGGATTTAAGCCAGTCCACTTTTTAAAGGCTCGGTGAAAGGCACTTGGATCATGAAAATTCAGCCGTTCACTAATATCTTGTAGCGATAGCTCGGTTTTCGAGAGTAGTTCAATCGCGGTATCGCGGCGGATTTCATTTTTCAGTAGCTGATAGCTGGTACCTTCCTGTTTTAAACGGCGCTGAAAAGTGGCGCCTGACATATTCAGTTGTCGGGTCAGTTCATGCAGTTCCAGCCATTCACTTGGCGGACGCTGCATCAGTTGTTTGCGAATCATCGTGCTTAACGCATGCGGATTTTTAAAACGCACCAGCAGGTTATACGGGGTTTGCTGTAAAAAGCGTTTCCAGCTGCGCTCATCCTGCTTGATTTTTAGACCCAAAGCCTGCGCATCAAAATAGATTCGGTTGTCGGGTTGTTCATAGCGAATGTTTTCACAAAAGCGCACCCGATAATCTGCATCATCGCTTGGAGCCGGGCATTTTAGTTCGATTTTTTGAATGGCAATGCGCTGTCCACTGAGCCAGCAGATCAGGCTATGCACCAGCATTAAATAAGTCGCATAACTGAACATGGCTTTGGGCTGCGCCCGATCATGAAGGGTCAGCACAGCAGCATCTTTGTTGAGCTGCAGTTCCCCGCGCAGATCATCCAGAATCAGGTTGAAAAACTTTAGAATCTCTTTCAGTGCGGTTTCAATGGTATCGGCAGAGTAGACCCATTTGGACAATAAACGATAACTGCCACGGCGCAGCGGATGGCTGTCCATACCAAAAAACTCATCATTCATGGCATCGGCCAGGGCAATCCACAGCTGCCCATATTGCAGCACCGACACCCGCGCTTTGGCCGAATGCATCAGCTCCAGCGGAATACCGGCCCGGGTCAGAATGGAGTGAATTTCCACCCCTTGCTGCTGGGCGGCTTGCAGTGCTTCATGCACCAGTGCAATAGAAATGGTGCCTTTACTATAATGCAAATGGGATGGCGTCATCGCGTGTCTATTCAATTTAAAATTATGTTAAAAATGCTATTGTTCAAAGGCATCATGCAGGATGCTGTATTTGGAAATTGTACTCAAGCTGGAGTCTGATTACTCTGCATCTTAAGTCGAGTATGTGTCATTGATAACAAAACTATTTGGGAAAATAAAATGAAGATTCAAGGAAAAGTATGTGTGGTTACCGGTGGTGCATCTGGTTTGGGCGCTGCTACTGCACAGTATCTGGTGGAGCAGGGGGCCAATGTCATTCTGGTCGATATGAATCAGGAGCTGGGTACGCAAATGGCACAGCAATTGGGTGAAAAAGCCCAGTTTAAGGCGCTGGATGTGACCGATGAAGCCGCGGTAGAGCAATTCTTTGCCGAGATTGAGCAGCACTATGGCCAGTTAAATGGTCTGGTCAACTGTGCCGGCATCGCACCTTCAGCCAAAGTGCTGGGCAAAGAAGGCTTACATAGCTTAAGCATGTTCCAGAAAGTGCTGGACATTAATGTCAGTGGCAGCTTTAACATGATTCGTTTTGCTGCGCAGCTGATGGCCAAATATCAACTGCAAGCTGGTGAAGAAGAGCGCGGTGTAATTGTCAATACCGCTTCAGTGGCGGCGTATGAAGGACAGATTGGTCAGGCGGCCTATTCTGCGTCCAAAGGTGCGATTGTGGCGATGACCTTGCCGCTAGCGCGTGAACTGGCCCGTGAATCGATCCGCGTGATGACCATTGCACCGGGGATTATGGAAACACCAATGCTGAAAGCCTTTCCACAGCATGTGCAGGATGCTTTGGGGCAGATGGTGCCATATCCACCGCGTCTGGCTAAGCCACATGAGTTTGCCCAGTTGGTAGGACAGATTTTTGAAAATGGCTATTTGAATGGTGAGGTGATTCGTCTGGATGGTGCGATCCGGATGCAGCCTAAATAAGTACAATGCTTAAAAAAGCAGCCCTTTGCTGGGTTAAATAAATAGCCTAAGTAAATAAAAATAAGATAAACCCATCTGGTCTGGTTGTCGTGCTGATGCTGCAGCTAGACCATCCCCCAAGTTTTTAGATCAGCCAGCGTACTTCAGCCGAATCCAACGTAATGAGAACGAGAAAGCAATGATTTTAAATGAACAACAAAAAATGGTTCAGGACATGATGCGTAGCTATGCGCAGGAGAAATTGAAACCGACCGCAGCCGAACGCGATAAAACCGCACAGTTTCCGGCACAGGAACTGAAAGAGCTGGGCGCTTTAGGTGCACTGGGTATGACTGTATCGGAACAGTGGGGTGGTGCCGGTCTGGATTATATCTCGCTGGTGCTGGCTTTAGAGGAAATTGCCGCAGGAGATGGTGCGATTTCGACGATTGTGAGTGTGCAAAACTCTTTACCGTGCGGCATCATTCAGCGTTATGGCACTGAAGCGCAAAAACAGCATTATCTGACCAAACTGGCGACCGGTGAATGGTTAGGCTGTTTTTGCCTGACCGAACCGCAAGTCGGTTCCGATGCTAGTGCCATCGAATGCAAGGCTGAACGTGATGGTGACAGCTGGATATTAAATGGCACCAAGCAGTTTATTACCACCGGTAAACACGCCCAGCTGGCTTTGGTCTTTGCTGTGACCGATAAATCTGCTGGCAAAAAAGGCATTTCCTGCTTTTTGGTCCCGACCGAGAACCCCGGATATATCGTATCGCGTTTAGAAGACAAAATGGGGCAGCATTGTTCCGATACGGCGACTATTGTGCTGGATCAATGCCGTATTCCAGCTGATCATCTGCTCGGTCAGGAAGGCGAAGGCTATAAAATTGCTTTGTCCAATCTGGAGTCAGGCCGGATCGGGATTGCTGCCCAATCGGTGGGGATGGCGCGTGCTGCTTTAGATGCCGCCGTGGAATATGCCAATGAACGTAAAGCCTTTGGGGTTGAGATCGTGCAACATCAGGCAGTGGCTTTTCGTCTGGCCGATATGGCCACGCAAATTGAAGCGGCGCGTCAGTTGATTTTGCATGCAGCCAGCTTAAAAGATGCCGGTTTACCGTGTTTAAAAGAGGCTTCGATGGCCAAACTGTTTGCTTCAACCATGGCAGAGCGCGTCTGCTCCGATGCCATCCAGATTCATGGCGGTTATGGTTATGTGTCCGACTTCCCGGTAGAACGGATTTACCGCGATGTTCGGGTTAGCCAGATTTATGAAGGTGCTTCGGATATTCAGCGTTTGGTAATCGCCCGGGCTGTGACCCAGCCTTAAACCGGCGTTGATACAGCAATATGTCCAAACACGGCATCACGATTGAGGCCAATGGAAATTGCAGTCGCGCTGTCCTTATGCTGAACTGAAGCATAAGATGCTATTCATCATCTAACCCATCTCCCATGTGAAGACCACTTTGCATGGGTACAATCTAAAAATAGCCGTATAAGAAATAACCCTGCAGTCGGATGGACTGCAGACCATCAGCCCGATGGCATGAAAACAACAAGGAACACGTTCTGCAATACGGATGTTTTTGCAGATCAATCGCCCCGAAGGATAAGAGGTTGCCCCCATGAAAACGTTGCAAGACGCCTATCAAGATTTTAATTTGGAACAACTGATTGCTACCCAGTTACAGGGAACGGCACAGGCACTGAATGCCTATACCGAATGCTGTGGCCGATATTCTGGACAGCAGCACACCGCTTTGATCTGGGAAGGTAAGCAGGGTGAATCAGCTCGTTGGAGTTTTGATCAGCTGGCTGAGGCTTCAGGCAAGCTGGCCAATTATTTTCAGGCCATGGGTTTAAAAGCAGGCGACTGTATTGCCGGTCTGCTGCCAAGAACTCCGGAATTGCTGATTACCGTATTGGCCACCTGGCGGATGGGCGCGGTCTATCAGCCGCTATTTACAGCCTTTGAATCGAAAGCGATTGAACACCGGCTGGAGGCTGCCAATACCCGGTTTATTGTGACCCATACCGAGCAACGCGCCAAACTCAGTTCATTGCAGCAGATTGGTATATTAACCGTCGGTGCTGAAGCGGCTGGAACAGGTGATGCCGATTTCTGGCAGCAGCTGAATCTGCATTCTGCCAGTTTTGAGCCGGTACTGCGCAGCTTTGAAGATGACTTCCTGATGATGTTTACTTCCGGTACCACGGGTCTGGCAAAATCGGTGCCGGTGCCTTTAAAAGCCTTGCTGGCCTTTAAAGGTTATATGCAGTATGCGGTCGATTTACGTGCTGAAGATTCGTTCTGGAATCTGGCCGATCCGGGCTGGGCTTATGGGCTGTATTATGGCATTACCGGGCCGCTCAGTCTGGGGCATAGTATTATCATGGATGAACGACCATTTAGTGTCGATCATGCACTGGAAGTCATTCAAAAATATCAGGTCAGCAATTTGGCCGGTTCGCCAACAGCCTTTCGTATGTTCTTTGGCTTTAAAGAAAAATTTGCCGGTGTACCTAAAACCTTGCGCGTGGTCAGCAGTGCCGGTGAGCCACTAACCCCAGAAGTTATTCACTGGTTTAAACAGGATCTCGAGGTCAATGTTTACGATCAGTACGGACAAACTGAACTGGGCATGGTGATTGCCAATCATCATGCGCTGGAACATCACAAAAAAGTGGGCTCGGCCGGTTATGCCATTCCGGGACATCGTTTTGCGGTATTAAATGCACAGCATCAGGAAGTTGCCGCGGGTGAAATTGGCACGCTGGCGCTGGATGAATCACAATCTCCATTAATGTGGTTTAAAGGCTATGCCGGACATAACCGTAAATCCTTTGTGGGCCAGTACTATTTAACCGGTGATACGGTGCGTTTAAATGAGCTGGGCGGAATTGATTTTATTGGGCGTGCAGACGATGTCATTACAACTTCAGGTTATCGGGTCGGACCGTTTGATGTCGAAAGCACCTTGCTGGAATGTGAGGAAGTGCTGGAATCAGCGGTTGTCGGTAAACCGGACCCGGCGCGTACTGAAATCGTTAAAGCCTTTGTGGTGCTAAAAGCACAATTTGCTGCAAGTCCGGCACTGGAACAAAAACTACAGCATTATGTGCGTTCACGTTTATCCAAACATGCTTATCCGAAAGAGATTGAATTTGTCGAGGCTTTACCCAAAACCTCCAGCGGCAAGATTCAACGCAATATCCTTAAGCAGCAGGAAATTGATAAACAGATACTGTTGGAAAAAGTCAGTTAAGAGGAGATAGAAGACAATTAAAATTATTTAATTTATGTAATTTGTATGTCATTACATTTGGTTTCTTGATATTGATTTTTATCAGTTTTATTTTTATCTATAAAAAGTCACGCAAGAATCTGCAAAATACAGGTCAAAGCGTGACTTTTTTTATGGCTATTTCAAGGTGTATATGTGGCTGTTATAAATCCATTTTCTGGTGTTCAGAATTGGGTTCACCAGTTTTACCGGTCAGATTGCCTTTCAGTACTTTAAATAACTGGGTGACTTTATTGTCGGTGACATTCCAGTATTCGGCACTAATCGCTTCTGCCACCAGAACACGCACCGAAGGATCATCCTTGCCGTTAAACCAGTTTTCCGCCCATGGATTCCAGAGCTGATCAATCAGGGCACGATCTGTACTGATTTGCGCATGTGCACTCATCGACACATAAATCCCGTCTGAGGGTTTGGAAAACGCCAGACCAATCTGGTTACGGCCGCTGGTCACTGCTGTAACCAGATCATTGCTGTCACGCAAAATAAAATACAAATTCTGACGTTCATGCAGCTTTTCAGAATTGAGCATGGTCATTGGCTGTGCATGAATTTCTTGGGTTTCGGTGTGGTGACTGATCATGGTGAAGCGTACATCTTTAATCAGTTCCCATAATTTGTCGCGGTTATGTTGATCGTTCATGTGCTCTGCTCCTGATGTCAGTAAATGCGCTTTTACGCAAAAGAACTCATTCACAAGCAGAGTAAAACGATTTTTGTGCTTCGCGTAGCGCTCTCACCTAACTCATACAGATTCAGGGTAAAACAATATCTGCGCTCAACAAAAGCGCATCAGGCAAGACAGTTGTTTACATATCATCCAGACCAAGAGGTTATACATAAAACGAAGGGCGGCGAACACCGAAAAAACAGCGGGTAAGGCTGTTAAAAAAAATCAATCGAATTACACTATAGCCAGCAAAAAACAGGAAGATAAATGGTGACACTTGAGGATAACTGGCAGGAACTGAGCGATGCAGAAATGCATTTATATAGTCGCCAGATTTTGCTGGATGGCTGGGATATCGAAGCGCAGGAAAAATTAAAACTGGCCAATGTGCTGATTGTCGGCTGTGGCGGTATCGGCTGTAGCAGTGCTGAACTGTTGGCGCGCGCCGGGGTCGGAAAAATCACCCTTATTGATGCAGATACGATTGAAGTCAGTAACCTGCAACGTCAAATTGCCTATAGCGCAGAAGATTTAGGCTTCTATAAGGCCGACATTCTGGCCAAGCGTCTGCAAAAGATTAATCCGCATATTCAGGTACATGCCATCACAGCCAAACTGGATGACAGCAATGCCGCCGAACTGATTGCCCAGCAGGATCTGGTTTTAGATGGCTGTGATAATTTCAGTACCCGTTATCTGGTCAATCGTGTTTGTGTGCAGCATCAGGTGGCGCTGATTAGTGCCTCGGCCATTGGTTTTCAGGGCCAGTTGTTTATGGTAGAAGGTGATTCGGCCTGCTATGAATGCCTGTTTCCAAAAGAAGATCAGGCCAATGAAAGCCTGCGCTGCGCCGATTCCGGTGTGCTGGCCACGACTCCGAATGTGATGGCCAGTTTACAGGCGCATCATACCTTGATCTATTTAGGTCTGGGAATTGCTGCGTTAAAACAGAAGCTGCTGCTCTGGGATGGGCTGAGTTTAAAACAGCGCCTGCTGGCGTTTGAAAAAGACCGAAATTGCCCATGCTGTCAGGCAAGATAAATCTATCTGACATCAATTTTTTGCTACACTGACTCAAATTTAATTTCATCGAAGACATTATGAAAAACAATATCTGGTTAGATGGCCTTCGTTCCGTGGCGCGTATGGGCGAAACGGCGGTCGTGGCGGCCAAAGCCGGCCTGAAATATGCGACTGAAAAACCCAGCAATGCCAAACTGATGCGTGAAACCTTTGAATCGCTCGGTTCAACCTATATCAAGCTGGGACAGTTTATTGCCAGCACGCCATCTTTGTTTCCACGTGAGTATGTGGAAGAGTTTCAGGGCTGTTTAGATCAAACTCCATCATTGCCGTTTAGCTATGTACAGCAGGTGCTGGCTTCAGAATTCGCCGGGCGTGATTTAGGCGAAATTTTTGCCTCGATTGATGAAACCCCGCTGGCTTCGGCTTCTATTGCCCAAGTGCATGCTGCCAAGCTGGTCTCGGGCGAAGATGTGGTGATTAAAGTCCAGAAACCGGGTGTGGAAACCATTTTATATACTGACCTGAATGTGCTGCACTGGGCCACCAAGCTGCTGGAAAAAGCCGTACCAAAAGTAAAATTCGCCTCTCTGGCCGATATTGTCGAAGAAATTAAAGTCCGTATGGTGCGCGAAGTCGACTTTATTGAAGAAGCCAAAAACCTGGATGATTTTGTCAATTATCTGAACCTGACCCAGAATCAGGCTGCAACAGCGCCGAAGGTTTATCATCAGTATTCCACTCGCCGGGTGTTGACCATGCAGCGTCTTTTCGGGGTGCCTTTAACCGATTTTGAAGTGGTAAAACAGTATGCCAAAGACCCGTCGCAGGTGTTAATTACCGCCATGAATACCTGGTTTGGCAGCCTGATGATGTGTAACAGTTTCCATGCCGACCTGCATGCCGGCAACCTGATGCTGCTGGAAGATGGCCGCGTTGGTTTTATTGATTTTGGTATTGTCGGGCAGCTGAAGCCTGAAGTCTGGACGGCCTGTATCGCCTTTATGGATGCCTTGCAGAATACCGACTACACGCTGATGGCGGAAAACATGCTGAAAATGGGCATGACCGATACCCAGATTAACACCCAAGTGCTGGCGCAAGATTTGGAACGTCTGTTTAGTGGTGTACTGCTGGCCGATCCACAGGAAATCCTCAGTTCAAATCCGGCCGATTTAAATGACATCATGATGGATATGGTGGCGGTTGGTGAACGTCATGGCATCCGTTTCCCGCGTGATTTCGCGCTGCTGTTCAAGCAAATGCTGTACTTTGACCGTTTCATGCGTATCCTGGCGCCGTATACCGACATTTATGCCGACCAGCGCTTGCAGATGGTACAAAGTATGGACCCAAATCTGCTGCTCAAACATTAATTTATAGACATCGCCCAGCTTTTATATAACAAGCTGTTGCTGCTACATCGCAAAGCAACACACGTGATGCTGATGTAGCAAGCAGGTGATGATTCACGTTATACACGCCCGAGTAATCCGATGGACGCAATTATTATTGAAGGCTTAAAGGTCGAAACAGTGGTGGGCTGTTTTAACTGGGAGCGTCAGATTATCCAGCCTTTGCTGCTGGACTTAAGCATTCAGTGCAGTCTGGAGCAGGCTGCCTGTTCTGATGAACTGGAAGATACCCTGAACTATGCCGAAATTTGCGAAATTTCTGCGCAAGTGATTCAGGCCGCTCAGCCAAAATTGATTGAACATGCAGCAAAGCTGGTGCTGGATGCACTTTTTGCTCACTATCCTACAGTTGAATCGATTATGATTAGCATCCGCAAGCCTGCCATTATCCCGCAAGCCCAATCTGTAGGAATTCGTCTTGAGCGCCACCGAAACGATTTTCGCCCTAGCACTGGCGAGTAATTCTCATCCTGAACAGCATTTTCAACAGGCATTTGCTGCGCTGTCGCGTTTGGGGCGTTTACAGTGTTCCTCGATTTATCTGATTCCGTGCCGGGATGGGATTGGTGCGGATTACTGGAATGCCGCTTGTCTGCTCAAGAGTGAACACAGTGTCGAGCAGATTCTGGCCTTGCTAAAACAGTTAGAAGCAGATTCCGGGCGGGTACGACCTTCACATCAAATCAGTTTAGATGTGGATTTAATTGCTTGGGGGACAAGCCTGGAGCAAATGCAATTTAATCCAAAGAAATTACCGCTGGCGCTGGATGTAAAAATCCCGATGTTCGAGCTGTGGCACAATGCGGCATTTGCTCATCAGCCCCATCCATTTCCTGTAATTCAATGTTCAGCGTGAAGATGACATGACGCATCAGCAAGCCCGGTTTTTATACCGGGCTTTTTTATTTTACATAAGTTGGATTGGCGGGTACGTGGGTGTGCTATCTGAAATTTTTTCCCAAATTGCGCCTGTTGATAAATCGGCAGATTTGAGTTTGAACACTCCCATAAATCGGTACATTGCCCGGCTATTTAAATTATCCTTGACCCGTGCGAAGACAATGCGTTTTTGCTTGCCATTTTTCCATTCATTTATTTTAAGCTGAGTAATCTTTTCATCCGTAGATTTTTCTGTAATACACAAACCATCTGAAGAAATAGAGTTTATCCATTTATCATTAGGGTATAAGCGAGGAAACCAAATTAAAGTATCTGGTTCATGAGGATGATTAACCCCACCACGTTGCCAGCCTTTATAGGTATATCCAAAACAATTACAGGCATCAACTTGGTTTTTAAAAACCACATTGTCAGCCAAACTGATATAGCCTAAATTGATATAAGTTTGTGGTAAAAACTCCTTTTCAGGTTCCCATGGTTTAAAGGTGCCTTCAATCAGCATTTTCTTCTTTTGAGCTTTAATTTTTTCAACGACATCATCAATCTGAGCGTGAATATTATCTAAAGTAATTGATTGATTATCTGTACCTTTAAATACATTAATTCGTAAAATGAGGTGGCCTGTTACATTGATAATATCCTGCTCACGTATTGCATCATTTTCGGAGTGTTGAAGATGATACAAAGGTTGATCAGATACATGTGAGCTATAGTTTAAATTCTTTCTCGTAATAAAATGATGACCTTCATCGACTTCAACATGAATGCCTAATTGAGGGAAATATAGATCGGTTAGGGCAATTTGAGTATCCGTACGTCTTACATATTGCTGTGTGACAAATTTTAAGCTGAAGTCATCTAATAAATGGATAATACGGCTGATGACATATGCTTCGTAACGTTTATTTTTGGTTTTACCAAGCTGGCGAATGACGTAATCGCTAAGATCAAATTTTTCTGTAGTTTCGGTCAGTTTTTGCAGTTGTTTAATTGCCGTAAAGACATAGTTTTGTTTCAGATGATCATCAAGTAAACCATCCATAAATCTGTCCATACGGATGGTATAGGTTAGATACGCGAGTATCTCATCAATATTAAAGGTTTTAATCAGGCTGATACTAAAATCATCAACTTCGAAGATACTTCTATGATAATCAGAGATCATATGTTCGCGCATTGCCAGACTAAAATCTTTAGTCAGTTGCCATACAGATGCATCATCAAGATTTTGAAAGTTTTCTAAATTTGGAATGAGTTTGAACAGTGAATTATATGAAGTCATTATAAAGTACCGTGTATTTCTTAGATCATAAATCTATATGAAAATTAACGGTTTATCATTAGCTTGGAGAGCAAGATTGAATTTATTGCGACAGATTTTGTCGTGGTGAGTTTCTTTATAAGAAAGCCCACAATAATGTGGGCTTTTAACTCAAGTCCTTTAAATATAATAACTAGTCTTGGTCATCAGTTTTGAAATACCGGTCATAGCAATACGTACAGGCGCAGGGAGATCAACCCCGCCTGCATTTAGCGCCGTATCACGATGATGCAGCTCATCCTCGTTCATTTGTTCCAGAATTTTGCGCGAGCGTTCATCATGTGCTGGCAATTGACGAATATGATCTTCTAAATGCAGGCTGACCTGACGCTCAGTTTCAGCGACAAAACCTAAACTGTATTTGTCCCCGGCAATTCCGGCAATAGCGCCCATGCCAAAAGATAGTCCGTACCAGACCGGATTGAGCAGGCTGGTATGGCTATCCAGTTCTTTTAAACGGTCTTCACACCAGGCCAAATGATCCTGTTCTTCAATGGCGGCCTGTTCCATTTCGCGGCGTACATTGGGGAGTTTCGCTGTCAGTGCCTGACCATGATACAGCGCCTGCGCACAGACTTCACCGCTATGATTGACCCGCATTAATCCCGCCACATGACGCGCTTCACTCACTGCTAATTGAGTTGGAGCATTTTGCCCAGGATTATCGCGCTGAGCCGAAGTGACGCCCGGAACCAGGCTGCGTAAGGCCTGATCAAATGAATGAATAAACTTGTCGAGACCGGTGTAATGACGCATGAATTTAATCCTCCAGAGAGTCTGCTGCAGTATCAAGCATAGACTTGAGTTTAAACAAGAGCCAGATGGTGAATATGGCGCTTAAAACAGCAGTAATGCAAAACAGAATTTTAAGGTCAATTTGCAGCACGCTTAAAATAATAATCGAGAAGATGGCCGAAGAAACCATAAAAATCGCATTTAAAATGTTATTGGCTGCCACCACCCGGGCACGATGCGAGCGCGGTGAATAGGCCTGCATCATGGCATATAGGGGCACAATATAAAAACCGCCACTAATACCGAGCAAGGTCACGGCCAGTATCACATGATAATAACTCCAGCCTTGCTGAAAGACTTCACTTAAGCCCAGCAGTTCGCCAGTTTGTGGTGGTACAAAGGCCAGGGCGGCGGCCAGATAAAATGCAAATACGGTTAAACCGACTGCACCAATCGGCACCATCTTGATATTTACCTCGGTGCCGCCAATTTTACGACAGAGTAATGAACCGACACCAATCCCGACCGAGAAGAAAGTTAGCAATAAGCTGACCACATTTTCAGAAGCATGCAGATTTTGCTGGGTCAGCTGCGGAATTTGGGTCAGATACGTCGCGCCATAAAACCAGTACCAGGAATTACCGAGTAAAATCAGAAAAATCAGCGGCAGGTTTTTGGCATATTTTAAGGTTTGAATACTGGTACGGAAAAAGTTCCAGTCCACCTGTAACTGCGGTGCAGCAATCGGCTGTTTTAAAATAAAACGGCTGGCAAGATAACCGACCATGGCAATAGCCAGCACGGTCAGGCTGATCCAGAGTAAATTACCAGCGGAGAGGGAAATCACCGCGCCGCCTAGAATCATCCCGACCAGAATGGCAATTGAGGTGCCGGACTGGAACAGCGCATTTCCCGACATCAACTCATTCGGTTTCAGGATTTCTGGCAAAATCGCATATTTGATGGGACCAAAAAAGGTCGACTGGGTGCCCATTAAAAACAGGGCAAACATCAGCAGCCATAAGTTGCCAATCAGGAAGCCGACGGTGGCCAGTAACATCACCGCAATTTCCAGCAGTTTTAAATAACGCACCAGCTGCGAGCGTTCATATTTATCGGCAATTTGTCCGGCTGTGGCCGAGAAAATAAAATAGGGCAAAATGAACAGCAGTGCTGCCAGATTATTCAGGGTGCTGATACTGCCAGATTGCTGACTGATCCAGCCATAGGTAATCACCAGCAGCAAAGCCTGCTTAAACACGTTGTCATTCAGCGCGCCCAGAAACTGGGTACAGAACATGGGCAAGAAGCGTCGTGTGGCTAGCAAATTTTCATTTTTTTCCATAAGAAGTGGACTTCATTAGTTTTATTAAGAAATGTGACCAATTGATATAATTGCCCGAAAATCATGTATGATATTTTGCAGTGTTTTCACTGTTGAAAAAATCCAATAAATTAGAGTCTGTTAGCGAACATTTCATTGCGGATTTTTCCATTAAAAAGATTAAATTTAGAGTTTTCTATGCTTGTGAACCGAACTTTTAAAAAGTCTGCGCTGTCTAACAGTCTGCATGCCATAATTCAGTGGAGGCATTCCAGACAACTTTGTCTGAGCATCTTTTTAAGTTTAGTCGCACAGCAGGGCTTTAGTCAAAATCCTCCCGCAGTGACAGAACCTGCGAGCGATCCGGTCGCATCGGCCGACATGAAACAGGAAATTCGCGATCTGGCGCTTAGCCAGGGTAAAGATACCCCTGAAGAATTAGAAAAAATTGAAAATTTTCAGGCGTCCAGCACTGAGCCGGACAGTCTGGAGATGTTGCAACAGCAGCAAAATAGCAGTGAACCGATAGCCGCGTTTCAGCCAATTGAACTGGAAAATCTGGATGATTTACCGGTAATGCCGGTCGATGCCAATATGGCCGCAGAAATTTTCCAGATCGCTGAACAGGCCAAACAGGAAGCACGCCAGTATCGCGCCGAGCAGAATACTGAAGTACTAATTAATGATGCCACCCAGCAGGAACTGGCTGAAATTAACCAGTCTCCGGTCAATGTCGACCAGCTCATGGACAGTATCCGCGCTGATAGCCAGATTGTGGTGGAAGCCAATACCTCCGGCAGAACCCTGACGGAGTTGGGCCTGAATACAGAAGTGGCCGATGCCGATAAACCGGGCTTTTTCCGGCGCTTGCTGTATAAGGTACGTCCACCGCGTGAGTTAAATACTGCACGGGTGCCCCGGATTAGTGCCGATGTGGTGATTACCGGCGCCGAAAATAGTGGTGAAGTTTCCGCAGAGGCCTATGCCACGGCACTGGAAAATCTGCGTGCCAATGTGCGCGGCAAACTGTCCAGTTTTACCCAGGAATCTTTTGCCGATTTTCCCTCGGCTTTACCACAGCTGCGTTCTTTATCTAATCAGGCGGCACAGGCCGTCGGCTTTTATCATGCCGAATTCAAGTTTGAAAAGCTGAATGACAGCCGGGTGCGGGTTCTGGTCACACCAAATACACCGGTGCGTGTGCAGGAGCAGAATATTGAATTTAGCGGCCCAGGTGAGAATCTGGCACAGTTCCAGGTAATTCGCGTCCTGCCCGATCAGGATGTGGGCGATGTGTTTCACCACGGTCTGTATGAAGAGACCAAAACCCGGATTAATGATGCTGCCTCCAATAACGGTTTCTTTGATGGCTATTGGCGCCTGCATGACGTGAAAGTGGCGCAGCCGCAAAATACTGCCGATATTAATCTGCGCTATGAAACCGGCGAGCGTTATACGTTGGGGCCGGCCCAGTTCCGGATGAGCGATCCGAGCAAAGAATTTCCTCTGGATATGGATATTCTGGAAAGCATGGTGCCGTGGGAAGATGGCGCCGATTATACTTTCTGGCGGGTCAACGGTCTGGCCAATAACCTGACCAACTCACGTTATTTTAACTATACGTTGGTCGATACCATGCGTCCCGATCCGCTGGAACGCCCAACAGAGTTGCCACCGGATATTCAGGCCCTGGTTGATCAGCGCAAACTTTCCGCTGAAGACTTCCAGCCGGTTCAGGACCAGAAAGATTTAAGCTCGACTGAAGAAGTGACCCAGTCAGTGGTGGATGAAGACCAGTTTGCCGGCACTCAGGAAGCCGAGCAGAATGAAAACATCCGTCAGCTGCGGGTCGAACAGGAAACCCAGCAATCAGAAGAAGAGCGGCTAAAAGAACAGGCACGTCTGGAAAAGAAAATTCCGGTGATTGTGACTTTGAACGCCGACAAGCTGAACAGTGCAGAAGTCGGTGCCGGTTATGGCACAGATACCGGAATGCGTGTACGTGGCCAGTATCGCCGGGCCATTGTTAACCGTCGTGGTCATTCCTTCGATGCCAACCTGGAACTATCTGAAATCCGCCAGTCTTTAGATGGCCGCTATAGCATTCCCTATAATCATCCACTGAATGACTATATTACTTTGGTGGCCGGTTATGAGCGTGAAGAGCGTAGCGATGTTTCTGCCGGCAATGACCTGTTAATTGAATCGGCAGTGGCCGGCGCCGACCGGATTATTAAAAACCCGCGTGGCAGCTGGCAACATGCTTATGGTCTGCGTTACCGTCTGGACCGTTTAACCCAGAACGGTGTGGTCGATATTGACAGGATTCCTGACGCCTTTATTGGTAATGGTTCCACCGAACAGCAGTCTTTACTGTTCGGTTATGAACTGTCGCGCACCGACAGCAGCCCGCGTGTCAATCCGACCCGTGGTTTCAAGCAGATTTATAAAGTTGAACTTGGCAGTGAAAGTCTGTTGTCCGATGCTGATATGGCAATTTTGAATGCCGGCTGGCGTTTTATTTATTCTCTGGGTGAAAATAACGATCATCAGTTTGTCGGTCGTGCCGATTTGGGTTATATCGTGACCGAAGATTTTAGCAAAGTGCCTTATAATCTGCGTTACTTTGCTGGTGGGGATCAGACCATTCGCGGTTTTGACTTTAAGAGCCTGTCTCCGCAAATTGATGGCTTTAAAATTGGTGGACAAGCACTTGGGGTGGGCTCGCTGGAATATAACTATCAATTCAGGGAAGGCTGGCGCGCCGCAATTTTTAGCGATTTTGGTAATGCCTATGATGCCGATTTTAGCAATCCGACCGAATACAGTGTCGGTTTAGGGGTACGCTGGGCATCACCGATTGGCCCAATTCGGGTCGATGTTGCTTCGGGCATTTCGGATGAGAATCATCCAATTCGTCTGCATTTCTTTATTGGCTCGCAATTATAAAATTAAGATTTAGAGAGAACTATGGCTGAAGTTGAACAGCAACCAAATACACCCGCGCCTGTACCCAAAAAGCGCAGAATAGTCAGAAGTGCCTTGTTGTCACTGCTGTTTATGGTGGTGTTGCTGGTATCGGCTTTGGCAATCATGTTCTCGACCGACCGTGGCAGTAAATTCCTGCTCGACCGGGTGCTGGAACGTCAGCAGATCATTCAGTATGAATATGAAGGCGGAAACTTATTACGCGGTATTATCCTGCGCAATATTCTGGTTACGCTAAAATCAGTCGATGTCAAAATTGACCGCGCTGATGTCATGCTGGGCTGGCGCGCCGTGCTGAATAAGGAAATCCATTTTACCCATGCCGATGTGCGTAATCTGCAAATTACCACCAAAGGACCGCCAAGTGATGGACCATTCAAGTTTAATGAAATCCGTCTGCCTTTTGTACTCCGGCTTGATCATGCCGATCTGGACCGTTTGCTGATTCAGACTTCAGGTGGCAGCAAAGTCAATTTTTATGATGTGATCCTGAACGATGCGCTGTGGTCGGGCACCAAACTGGAATTTGAAGATTCCAGTATGCGTATGGATTATCTGTCGGTCAAAAATGCCAGCGGCGATATGGATTTTTATGGCAAATATCCGCTGAATGCCATTGGTGATGTGAATTTACCTTCGTTAAACAACAGCCTGAATATTCATGATATTAAAGTCGTCGCCAAAGGGTCTTTAGATACCGTTCAGGCCGGGGTGGCGACCTATACGCCCGATTTGCTCACCGGTTGGGTGGTGCTGCATCCAATGCGTAAAAATGTGCCGATGTTTGGCGAGCTGCAGTTCAATCAATACCATTGGCCGCTGTTACAAGACTGGGAGCTGTATACAGAAGACGGCACAGCCAAGTTTAAGGGTGATATCAAGCGTCTGGATTTAGATGTCGCTACCGATCTGACAGGTAAAGATATTCCAAAAGGACAATATACCGCGCTCATGCATACCGATCTGGTCAATCAGCTGAACATCAGCAACTTAAATGGCCAGCTGATGCAGGGCGCCGTGAATGTGGCTGGTGTGGTCGGCTGGAACGAGCGCGTCAGCTGGGATATTACCGGTCGCCTGGACAAGATTAATCCGAAAGACCCACTCATTCCGCAAGTGGTGCAGGATTTTCTGCCGCCAAGTCTGGATGCTCAAATTGCCTCTAAAGGCCATTTAGAAAATGGAACTCATCTGACGGCGCAGGTCGATTTCGACCGCTATGAAACCTGGAACCTGAAACTGGATCAGAATGCGCCGAAAAACCGCCAGCCAAACCCCATGGTACTGGATGTGCGCTGGAACAATATTGACCGCGCGATGCCTTATATTGGCTGGTTATCCAGTGAATCGGGTGATGTGCAGATGGCCCTGGTCGAAGGCCAGCAAAAGATTTTTGTCGCAACCCAGGTGGCGCAGCATGAGCAGGGTGCTTTACCAGCGGGCATGTATAAGGCTGAGCTGAATCTGAAGAACAATAATCTGGATGTACCAAGCTTTAGCTATAACGCCGGCGCCAGCACCTTGACGGGCCGTGCGCTGATTGAACTGCCAACCGACAAACGCCAGCTCAAATGGAATGCTACCTTAAACGCGGACAATTTTAATCCGAAAATCATTGCTGATGCTGCTCCGGTCAATCTGCTGAATGGCCGTTTGCAGGCCAATGGTTTTGCCCGTCCAAACCAGCAGATTATTCATTTAAACAATATTGATTTACGCGGTCGTCTGGCCGAGCAGGATGAAACGGTGCATCTGACCGGGAACAGTACCGTGGCCTTGCTGTTTCATGATGAGCGTGCGGGTGGCGGCTTCAAGAGCTTTGCGGTCAATTATGATGGCGCACTCAACAGCAGTCTGCTGCAAGCCAGTCAGGGCAGTTTAAAGCTGAAACTGTCCGGTACACCGGAGCTGATCAAGATTTCAGACCTGCGTCATGACGGTGTGGCCGGGCAGATTCTGGCCAATGGTATGCTGAACCTGAAAAATAGCATTGGCTGGAACCTGAACGCCTCTTTAATCCGCTTTAAACCGCATTATTTTGTCTCGAGTGTGCGCGGCGAGCTGTCGGGCAATGTACGTACCCAAGGGGTTTGGTCAGATCAGCTTAAACGCATCAATATTGAAAAGCTCAATCTGGCCGGCATGATCAACAATAAACCGGTACGTGGTACCGGTAATCTGGCCCTGTTGATGGATGCCAATCAGCAAGGTTTCCTGCCGCAGCAGTTTGAGGCCAATAATTTATATCTGGCCTATGCCAAGAACCAGATTCAGGCTACTGGTAATGCACAAAACCTGAGAATCAAACTGAATGCACCAGCACTGTATGAACTGTATGCCGGTTTGCGTGGCCGTGCTTATGGCTATTTAAATGTGCAGTCGCAACCACGTTTGCAGGCCACCGCCAATCTGGTGGTCGATGATTTTGGTTTAAATAACCTGTTTAGCGTGCGTAAAATGCGTTTACGCGGTGAATTGCCGACCTCGGAAAATACCCCAACCTTGCTTACGGCCAGTCTGGAAAATTTACGTAGCGGCAACCGTGAAATTCAAAAAGGCGAGATTTCACTGGCCGGTACCCGCCAGGCGCATCTGCTGAAAGTGAAAGCGGAAAACCGTTTAAGTAGCTTCTATGTGCAGCTGGCCGGCGGCTTTAATGCTGAAAATAACTGGCTGGGTCAAATCCAGAAAGGTGATTTTGACTCCTTAAGAACCCGTCTGGTGCAGCGTCAGAATGCCTCGGTCATCTTCCAGACCAAAACCAGCGATCTGTTTGTGGGTGCGCATTGCTGGATGAGCCAGCAAAGCCAGTTGTGTTTTGACCAGCCAATTCGGGTCAATAAAAACCGAGGCAATCTGTCCTTTGTAACCCGCAATGTCGACCTGAACGATTTTGCCGCCTTTATGCCGGAAGGTCTGGCGATTACCGGTAAAGTCAATGGACATGCCAAAGCCTCCTGGGCACAAGGCCAACGTCCAAAAATTGATGCACGTCTGGTAACCCGTAATGGGGTCATTGGTCTGGCAGGTGATGACCCGCAAGAGCTGGGCTCGACCTTAAGCTATGATCAGGTGGCTGTGGTGGCTAAAAGTATTGCCGAAGGTCTGCAAATTCGACTGGATGTGAAAACCCCGGAAATTGGTGCCGGTTATGCCAATGTTATTATTGATCCATATACCGAGCGTAAGCCGATGCGCGGTGAAATTGCCTTTAATGAAGTGCAGTTAAAAGTCTTTAAGCCGTTTATTGCCGATGTGCGTTCTATGGCCGGGGTATTGTCCTTTGCCGGTAAGGTCGGTGGTACGTTAACCCAGCCATTACTGACCGGTGAAATGCGTCTGAAAGATGGTGCCATCAGCATGATTTCCCTGCCGGTGAACCTGACCAATGTGCAGCTGTATTCCTCGATTCGACAGGATTCGGCCACAATTAATGGAGCATTTAACAGTGGTCAGGGCGTGGGACATTTAACCGGTCATGTTGACTGGAAAGGCGTACCGAAAATTCAGCTGAACTTAAAAGGGGATAATCTGCTGGTGCGTCAGGCGCCGCTAATTACTGCCATTGTGACGCCGGATTTATCCATGGAGGTTTTCCCGACCCAGAAACGTTTAAGCTTAAATGGCAAGGTCGATGTGCCGCGTGCGTTAATTTCCATGCCTGAGGCTTCCGATCCGGTGGTGAATCTGTCTTCGGATGTGCGTGTGGTGCATGAAGGGCAAGACCAGCTGGCGGTATTACGCTCTGCGCGTCCTTGGGATATTCGTGCCGATCTGGAACTGAATCTGGGCGATCAGGTCATCTTCCAGGGCTTTGACAGCCGTATTCCACTGGTGGGCCGTCTGTATCTGAGTCAGCGTGGTCTGGAAACCGCCATGCGCGCCAATGGTGCAATTGGGGTTAGCCAGCGCGTCAAGATTGAAGCCTATGGCCAAAGTCTGGATTTAAACCGTGCCATCGCCCGTTTTAATGGACCATTAGCCAACCCGAGTCTAGATATTGATGCCAACAAGAGCGTACAGGGCAGCGTAGTCGGGGTGCGGGTGACCGGAACGGCTTCTGGTCCGAATATTCAGGTCTATAACGATGCCGGCTTGTCCGAGCAGGAAGCACTAAATGCCCTGATTACCGGCCGGATTAACGAAGGTGCCAGCGGTTTAAGCCAGACCGACAGTTTCCGTTCCGATGTCAACAATACCATTGCGGCGGCAGGTATCAGTCTTGGTTTAGGCGGCACGCGAGCCCTGACCAACCAGATTGGGCGTACCTTTGGTTTAAGTGGGTTGGCTTTAGATGCACAGGGTACGGGGGATGATACCCAGGTCAGCCTGACCGGTTATATCACTCCGGATCTGTTTATCCGTTATGGCGTGGGCGTGTTTACCCCGGTGAACAAGCTGACTTTGCGTTATCAGATGAACAAACGTTTGTATCTGGAAGCCAGCCAGTCGCTGGAACGTGCCGTGGATATTTTCTATAACTGGCGTTTCTAAGCCGTCTAATCTGGACTATAAAATGCGCTCAACCCGGGCGCATTTTTTCTGGCCGATTTCTCATTCACGATAACTTTGATTATCATAGCGGAAATAGGAGAGTATGCATGAACAAACTATTCGCTTTGGCTGCCGTAATTGCATTGGCTGGCTGTGCAGAGAAAAAGCCCTTAACCCCGGAAGAGCAATGGAAAGGTTACTGTACCAGTGTTGGCAATGCAGCACGAACCATCATGCTGGATCGTCAAAATGCCATTGAAAAAGATCAGGCACTGGCTCATGCGGACAAAGTGGAAGATGAAACCACACGTAAATTTATTTTTGAGATTATTGAAACGGTCTATGCCATGCCTGAACAGGAAGTGAAGGGCGATGTAGATGCCGCGCGTGAGAAAATTAAAACGCAATATACAGAAAAATGTCTGGCTACGCCGTATGACGAAATGCCGGATTATCGACGTTTTTAAGTCATGAACCCAAAATGCCAGATGACATATTTGTAATCTGGCATTTTTTTGTGCTTAATATTTCTGCACATGAATAACAATAATCAAAATTCACTGCGATGATCTATATTTTAAGCGGATATTGAACTTACTTTTCCTTCCTCTACTTACTCCTAAATAGCCTAAGCAATATAAATATATATTGTGACACTTTTCTTTAGCACCAATATAGAAAAGCTTATCTTTTTAATGAATAATGGATTTAACAATAGCCAGAATAAAGGAGCGCATCATGGACGTGATTGGTTATCTGCATCATGCAGATTTGCTCTTGGAAGATGAACAGGGCGTGACCATTATTGGCAATAGCAACTATGTGCTCAGTATTGGAGATAAAGTCTATTTTCAACAACTTATTGATGCTGACAGCAAGCGTTATCAGGTCAATATCTCCTTTGCCAGTGCCGGGCATAGTACCCTGCATGAAGATCAAATTCAGGTCAAATTTGAGGGCAGTCGCGAACATCTGCAGCAATATTTAAACAGTACAACGGTACACTAAGGTTGAATAGTAATTGGAACCCGGAAAAGGCAGCATAGTGTTGCCTTTTTTCTATTTAGAATTCGGTTAAAGTGGATTAAAAGCAGCAATGACGGGTCTAAACGTGCTCCGCTTGATTATTGTATAAACAATATGAACATCATTTAGTTATAAAATAATGAGCATCACAAAGAAACACCTTCCTTGCATTAACTTTTAACTGGAATTTTAGTAAAATTTTGCAGTCCATATTACTTGTGAAGCTTTGAACAAGCTGGAATTCACAGGTAATTTTTTAAAAAAGAGGAATAACACCGTGCTAGAAGCTTACCGCCAACACGTTGAAGAACGTGCCGCACTCGGAGTCCCACCGAAGCCACTTGATGATGCTCAAACCGCTGCATTAGTTGAATTATTAAAAAACCCGCCAGCTGGTGAAGAAGCTTTCTTGGTTGATTTGCTTGAAAACCGTGTTCCAGCGGGTGTAGACCAAGCTGCTTATGTAAAAGCTGCTTTCCTGTCTGCTGTTGCAAAAGGCGAAGCGACTTCTCCATTAGTTTCTAAAGAACGTGCGGTTTACTTACTAGGTACTATGCTTGGTGGTTATAACGTAGCGCCTTTAGTTGAACTTCTGGAAAATGCTGAACTTGGTGGTTTAGCGGCTGACGCTCTGAAGAAAACCCTGCTTGTATTTGATGCATTCCACGACGTTGCTGAAAAAGCAAAAGCGGGTAATGACAATGCGAAAGCAGTACTTCAATCATGGGCTGAAGCTGAATGGTTCACTAGCCGTCCAGACGTTCCAGAAGAAATCAAACTGACTGTTTTCAAAGTAACAGGCGAAACGAATACTGACGACTTGTCACCTGCACAAGACGCGTGGAGCCGTCCAGACATTCCATTGCACGCAAATGCAATGCTGAAAAACGTTCGTGATGGTATCAACCCAGAAGTTCCTGGTGAAGTTGGTCCATTAAACCAAATTAAAGAACTGATCGCGAAAGGCAACCAGGTTGCTTACGTTGGTGACGTTGTTGGTACAGGTTCTTCTCGTAAATCTGCAACGAACTCTGTGCTTTGGTTCTTCGGTGACGAACTTCCACACATTCCAAACAAAAAAGACGGCGGTTACTGCTTAGGCGGTAAAATTGCTCCGATTTTCTTCAACACCATGGAAGATGCGGGTGCATTACCAGTTGAGATCGATGTTTCTAACATGAACATGGGTGATGAAATCACTCTGAAAATCGATCACGCTGCTGCAAAAGTAACTGCGTTCAAAAACGGCGAACAAATTGCTGAATCTGAACTGAAAACTCCAGTGCTTCTAGATGAAGTACGTGCCGGTGGCCGTATTAACCTGATCATTGGTCGTGGTTTAACTGGTAAAGCACGTGAAGCTTTAGGTCTTGAGCCATCTTCTTTATTCCGTACTCCAGTACAACCTGCTGACTCTGGCAAAGGCTTCACTTTAGCGCAGAAGATGGTTGGTCGTGCATGTGGTCTTCCAGAAGGTCAAGGCGTTCGCCCTGGTACTTACTGCGAACCTAAGATGACCACTGTTGGTTCTCAAGATACAACTGGTCCTATGACTCGTGACGAGTTAAAAGACCTGGCGTGCTTGGGCTTCTCTGCTGACCTGGTAATGCAATCTTTCTGTCACACAGCTGCGTATCCAAAACCAGTTGACGTGCAAATGCAACACACACTACCTGACTTCATCATGAACCGTGGTGGTGTATCTTTACGTCCAGGCGACGGTATTATCCACTCTTGGTTAAACCGTATGCTTCTTCCAGATACAGTTGGTACTGGTGGTGACTCGCATACTCGTTTCCCAATTGGTATTTCATTCCCGGCAGGTTCTGGTCTGGTAGCGTTCGCTGCTGCGACTGGTGTTATGCCACTGGATATGCCTGAATCTGTACTTGTGAAGTTCAAAGGTAAAATGCAGCCTGGTATCACTCTACGTGACCTGGTACACGCGATTCCTTACTACGCAATTAAAGAAGGTGACCTGACTGTAGAGAAGAAAGGTAAGAAAAACATCTTCTCTGGTCGTATCTTAGAGATCGACTTAACAGAAATGGAAACAGACTTAACTGTTGAGCAAGCATTCGAATTGTCTGATGCTTCTGCTGAACGTTCTGCTGCAGGCTGTGCGATCACGCTTTCTGAAGAGAAAGTTGCTGAATACCTACGTTCTAACATCACCATGCTGAAGTGGATGATTTCACAAGGTTATGGCGATGCTCGTACTATGGCGCGCCGTGTTGAGAACATGGAAAAATGGTTAGCAAACCCATCACTGCTGAAAGCTGATGCTGACGCTGAATACACTAAAGTGTATGAAATTGACCTTGCCGACATCAACGAACCTATCCTGTGCTGCCCGAACGATCCAGATGATGCGAAACTGCTTTCTGACGTTCAAGGCGACAAGATTGATGAAGTATTCATCGGTTCTTGTATGACGAACATCGGTCACTTCCGTGCAGCTGGTAAACTTCTAGACAAAGTTCCTGGTGGTTCTTTATCTACTCGTCTATGGTTGGCTCCTCCAACGCGTATGGACGAACACCAGTTAATGGAAGAAGGTTTCTTCAACATTTATGGTAAAGCTGGCGCGCGTACTGAAATGCCAGGTTGTTCATTATGTATGGGTAACCAAGCACGTGTTGCTCCGAACACGACTGTAGTGTCTACCTCTACACGTAACTTCCCGAACCGTTTAGGTCAAGGCGCGAATGTATACTTGGCTTCTGCTGAGCTTGCATCTGTTGCTGCGGTTCTTGGTAAATTACCAACTCCAGAAGAGTATCAACAATACGCTTCTCAAATCGACAGCATGTCTGCTGACATTTACAAGTACTTGAACTTTGATCAAATGTCTGAATACACAGATGCTGCTGAAAATGTAGATACGAAGAAAATTGCTGCTGCTCAATTAACCTAATTTATTGAAAAATAAATTAAATTGAGTTAGAAATAAGGGCCGAGAAATCGGCCCTTATCTTTTTAGTTATATAGACAAAATGCACCTAAATTTCTAAAATCATTTAATTTTATAAAAGATTTATCTGTATCAGATATATCTTTTACAATACCTTCAAAAGCAGGGTGTAAAGCTTTTAAAGTTTCAAAAATAACTGCGTTATCTAGTTTTAATGTATTTAAAGTACTATGATAAACTTCTCGTAAATCATCATTATTGTGTAAATTAAATATTAAAAGAATTCCTAGAATTACTGCATATTCGGAAGAAATTGGCCATAAATTTGAAAAAACTACGAACTGATTTTTTAATAAATTTGATGCGATACCCTTATGGAAAAAGTTTAAATTAATTCCTTGATGTGCCCCTGAACATGCATTTAGGATAATAATGCGCTGATATTCGCTCGCATTATCAAGATTGTCAAAAACTGAGACAGGTATTATATTTCCTTGGTTGAATTCTAAGCTATCTATTTGTCTTGATGAGTGTTCATAGTTTCCATGTGCAGATATATATATATGTGTAAAGCTAATATCATTAAGAATTTCTTTTATTTTGGATTCTGATGGGTTTTCAATGATGAGTATGTCTTCCTTAAAATAATTTTTAATAAAGTTTTTTTCAAAATCTGGCATTAAAGAGTTCTCACTTAACAAAAATGCAAATTTCTTACTGTGATGGAAATCCTTCATTTCCTTTAAAGAATAATTTATGATTGGGGCTAACTTGCCGAGATGGTTGAGAGAAGCTTGAAGTGGATGACTATGAGAAGGTACTATCGTTAAATAGTTGAGCTGCTCGTAAATATCTGAATTAAGAGAGTAACAATCAATAGTCGAATCTAAAAATTTAGAGAAATCAAATTCGTTATTAGGAAAACCATATGGTTTTCCTTTATTTTGATATAGTACATTTAAAGGACTGTCTTTTAAAATGGTAGATAAAGTTAAAGCTTGATTTTCTATATCTATAATTTTTTGGTACTTAGGGTATTGATCTAAAGAAAAATAATTAAGCTGTTCATTATTTGTCAATAAAGAAAATTTTTGATAATTTGGAATCAAGATTCCATGCTGGCTACTAAATGAAGCTAGATTTTCATTTTGATTAATTAAATTTAATAATGTTAAACATTTAGGATAATCTCCTTTTTTAAAAATTGTTGCGAAAATATTTTTAAGAAACTCTGTATTTCCTGATTTAATTGTATTAATTATATCCTCTTCAGTTAAAATTTTGGTTAGCTCCTGATAAGAGTATTCGTAGTATTGTTCATGGAAGAATAATTTGAGTAAAATTTGAATTTTTCCTTCATGAGTGAAATTTTCAGATTCTTCGTCGTATATAGTTTTAATGCTCTGAATATTTTTTATTCGTATGTCATTATTTTCTTTAGTATTTGGTTTTTGAGATAAAATAAGATCCTGTGTAAGTAAAATAGGTAGTTCCCATTCTAATTTATTTTCAGACTCTTCCTCACTGGGAAAGTATTTAATAAGAATCATATGAGCTACATCTAGAAGTGGATCTTCATACTGAATTAGATAATGAATCACGGATTGTAATGTGTGTAATTGATAAAGAAAGGTAATAGTTCTAGAAGGCTTAAGAAAATGTTGAATTAATGGGAAAATTAAAGACCCTAATTTGCACATAGGATCATAAGTTGTCCAATAATAGTAACAAGCACGTAACCATTTATAGAAAGGTTCCTGATTTTTTCTTATAAAATGTACAAAATTTTCATGTGTTAGGAAATAGAAAAGGTGTCCTTCTGATAAAAGAGTTGGGTTATATTTATCAAAATGCTCTTTGGTTAGTTCCTGTCCACTGAAGAAACTGTAAATTGGGTCTCTTAATAAAAATAAGTTAGATGTTTTATTGTTATAAATATCCAAGGCATTTTTTATCTGATTTGTATAAAATAAAAAATTATTAAAAGTAATTTCATATTCAACAGTTTGATTCATTTTTTTCTCGCTAATTTCGAAAGTATGGTTCTATGAATTGAATTTATAATAACTTATTTAAGCTTGGGTTTAATGATTATAGTCTGTGGTATAAGATATATATTATTTATATTATAAATTTATTGAATGCCCAAACAATCCCGATTCCTCTGTATTGGTGGTTTCCTTAATGGAACACAAGTCAAAGACCAAGGCGACAGCTTTGTCTGCGTCGAAAATGGTAAACAGGTGAATTACCATAAAAAGGAAATCTTCCATCAAGATGCTTGGGATCATGATTATTATGTTTGTGAAAGTACGACAGACCAGCAAGCACACAATTGGGTTTATGATATTCCATCGTATTAATTGAATCTATTTAGGACATAAATTAAACAATTACTAGAAACAATAACTTGCATAACATTTCTAAAATTGATTTTTCATACTGTTTTCCTAAAACTGTATGAAAATAAAGCTAATAGGGAATGTTATGAATTATGAAATCGATGCCTTTGGCACCTTGGTGATTGCAGTATTTTTTCTTTTTATTGGGCGGTATCTTGTTAGTAAAATTGGCTTCTTTAGAAACTATAACTTACCTGAACCTGTAATCGGCGGTCTAATCGCAGCGATTACAGCTTTTATTCTCTATAAATTTTTTAATATCAGTGCCACATTTGACTCAGAAATTCAAACCATTCTGATGCTGATGTTCTTTACCTCTGTTGGTTTAAGTGCAGACTTTACCAAGCTCAAAGAAGGTGGGAAATCACTGCTGATCTTTCTGGTCTGTGTCATTCTATTTGTAGTTGTACAAAATGCGGTTGGCATGAGTTTAGCCACAGCACTTGGGCTTGATCCATTGATTGGTCTGATTGTCGGTTCTGTTACCTTAACGGGTGGACATGGTACTGCCGGTGCTTGGGGTGAAGTGCTTGAAACTCAATATGGAATACAGGGGGCAATTGTCCTCGGAATGGCAAGTGCTACTTTTGGTTTGATTATTGGTGGGCTTGTGGGTGGTCCGGTTGCCAAATTCTTGATTAAGCGAAATCAGTTGGCAGAGACAGTAGCGCAAGAGACCAATGAACAACAACTCGATACTAGCATCAACACCGCACCCTTCGAATATCCAAAGAAAACCCGGTTGATTACAGCCAGTAATGCAGTGTCGACTTTGGGGATGTTTGCGCTATGTATTTTTGTTGCGAATGAAATGACAGAGATCAGTCAGGGAAGATGGTTTGAACTGCCGACCTTTGTCTGGGCTTTAGGTACAGGAGTAATTGTACGTAACTTTCTGGAGCATGTTCTGAAAGTCGATATTTTCGACCGTGCCATTGATGTATTTGGCAACGCGTCATTGTCCCTGTATTTATCTATGGCTTTACTGTCACTGCAACTCTGGTTGCTGGCCGATTTGGCAGGCCCGCTCATTACCATTTTGTTTGCGCAGACAGCGGTACTGATTTTATTTACCGCAATTGTGACCTTTAGAATCATGGGAAAAAATTACGATGCAGCCGTATTGGTAGCAGGGCATTGTGGTTTTGGTATGGGAGCAACCCCGACTGCGATTGCCAATATTCAGGCGGTCACCAATAGCTATGGTCCATCACATAAAGCCTTTTTAATCGTACCGCTGTGTGGTGCATTTTTTATTGATATTGTGAATGCTGTGGTGATTCAGAGTATCATTGCATTTTTCGGTTAAATTTTAATACGACTTCAAAATCATATAGACATTAAAAAGCCCCATGGTTAGGGGCTAGTCGTACCACTCACGTGATACTCATATAAGGCTCATCTCATACTGAGCGTATTAAAGCACACTCTTTTACTTAAACCTACGAAAGTTTTTCTGATCTGTTAGTCATAAATGGAAGGTCATAGTCAAAAGTGAGGGAGGAGCAAGTTTTATCGCTCAAAATTAAGCATTTTTTATCTGAAATTTGGATGTTTTAAATTTCTCATTTCATCGTTAAATGGTTACAAAAATTTTCCAATAAGACGGAAAATATTACACGGGAATAAAAGAATTTAATCATTTACCAAGTTAATTAAAGTAAAAGTTATATAACTATTCATCTTTTTAGTCATGCAAAATAGCTTGAAATTAAATCAGATATTCAGAAGCAGAATTTGGTTTTTATCCCTGATTTTGGTGATTTTTTAAAACAGCCCATAAAACAATAAATAACAATAATGACAATAGTTGTTGTCAAATTATCTTTATGCTCATGAATGAAGTTATACATATAAAAACTTCAGAAAAATAATAATTTATGGATGAGCGTATGAAAGGAAAACTGGTATTCAATAGCCTCAATATTGCGGTGTGTAGTGTCATATTGTATGGCTGTGGTGGCGGAGGTGGAGATTCTTCCGGTTCAGGAACATCTTCAAAAGTAGAACGGGAAATGGTGGAGGTGTTATCCACCCGGCCAGATTTAATTACAGACTCGGATGTATTGCTGAAACTGGATCTGCCCGATGATATTCAAACTACGGCGTTGAAAGTGTCCCTGAATGGACAAAATATTAGTGATGCATTTGCCAATGAGCAGCGCCAAGCCTTAGTTGAAGGACTTAAACTGGGAGATAATCAACTCAAGGTTGAAGCAGGGCGTTATTATCAGAATTTAAGCCTGATCAATCATCCTTCGAGTGGACCATTACTGTCTGGCCCGCAGTTAAAGCCCTGGACCTGTACTAATGCGTCGACCGATCAGTTCTGTCAAAAGGCTGTGCAATATAACTATTACTATAAAGATCGTTTGGGACTCATTAAAAGTTATGACCCGGCACAACCGCCGGCCAGTCAGAATATTGCCACCACCACTACCGATGAAGGACTAACGGTGCCATTTATTGTGCGTGAGGAAGTGGGCTATCAGAACCGCGATGAATACCGTTTTGCGGTGTTGTATGATCCGAACCAGCCGTGGACCGCCTTAAAGCCACAAGCGCAATTTAACCATAAACTGGTGGTCACGCATGGCCAAAGCTGTGGTAATGATTACCAGTCTGCCTCTGCGCCAACGGTCATTGCCACTTCAAGTTCCATTTTGCCTGATGTCACCATTTTGGCTTTAGGCCGCGGCTTTGGGGTGATGTCGACTGCACTGTCTCATAGCGGTCATAACTGTAATCTGGCGATTCAGGCAGAATCGCTGATTATGGCCAAAGAGCGTTTTATTGAGCAGTATGGCACCTTGCGCTATACCATCGGGCAGGGCTGTTCAGGTGGTGCGCTGGCAGCACAATGGGTGGCCAATGCCTATCCGGGAATTTATCAGGGGATTTTACCCACTTGCTCATTCCCTGATGCCTGGAGTACCGCTTCACAGTTCGCCGATTATCACCTGATGATTAATTATTTCCAGACTCCAGAAGGCCGTTTAAGCTTCTTGCCGCATCAGATTGCGCATGTTCAGGGACATATTTCTGAAATTAATGGCTATGTCAGTGAGCTGGCCCAGTTTGATGTGGCGCGGCCAAATACCATCTGCAAGGGAATTTCATCGGCGCAGTTATATCATGCCACCAATAATCCTCAAGGCATTCGTTGCTCGATTCAGGATGCTGCAATTAATTTGCTGGCCCCACGTCCAACGGAGCTGTGGACCGAAACTGAAAAACGGATTGGTCGCGGTTTTGCCGGCCTGCCGATGGATAATGTCGGGGTACAATATGGCCTAGACAGCTTGATGAAAAATATCATCACCCCAGAACAGTTTGTACAGTTAAACGAAAAAATAGGCGGTGTGGATATTGATATTCAGGCGGTGCCTGAACGTCTAGAAGCCAATTATACGGCGCTGAACAATGCCTATCGTAGTGGCTTAATTAATGTTGGGAACAACCTGAATAAAGTGGCGATTATTGACTGTCGAGGTCCGGACCCGGCGCTGTTCCATGATTCCTATCGTGCCTTTGCCATTCGGGCGCGACTGGAAAAAGCGCATGGCAATTATAATAACCATGTGATTTATGGCGGTGATCTGGTCATGATTGCCGATGCCAAATGTCTGGAAATCAGCTTTAATGATATGGACCGCTGGTTAAGCAATGTCGAAAAAGACTTAAGTGATTTGCCTATTGCTGCCAAACTGACCCAAAACAAACCGGCAGATGTAAAAGATGCCTGTATTACTGCAGGCATCATTAACCGCGAGAATCTGTGCAGCACGCTCAGATTACCGGTATATGGCACACCGCGTATGGTGGCCGGGGACAGCCTGACCACCTATGCCAACAAGTGTCAGTTGAAACCTTTAAGTGTGTCGGATTATGGCAATACGGTCCGCTTTAGCAATGAACAGCTCCAGCGATTGCATCGGGTTTTCCCGCAAGGCGTGTGTGACTATAGCCAAGCCCCAGTTGGCTTTGCTGACACCATTGGCTGGATGAGTTATCAGGATCGGCAGGGCAGCGTAGTTTATGGAGGACAACCTTTGCCTGCGGTCAGTTCATCGGCTGCACGCGGCTGGGCATCTAAAGCTTTCCAGTTGTTTTAATTCTTCACACATTTTTTGTTTCACAAAAACCAGTGATTTTTCACTGGTTTTTTTATGATTCATTTTGATTTTTAGTTGAAAATTCAGTAATATAACGACGGTTATTTCGCCGTTGTGTAGATGGCAGGCAGATAACCTTTGGTCGAATTAAAATGTTAACCAGATCTCATTAATTCGCTGAATTATCAGGTTTTTTAGCGAGAAAGCCCAGATAAGCGTTGTAAAATCATTAGATTAAATTTACTCACAATTATTTTGATTAATATGAATTATTTCATATAATTACAATGATTTATCACAAAATGGACAAATCCAGGAAAATAGTGATAACTGATTCCGGGTTGTGACACTAAAATGAGTCTGAAAAATTAAAACAATCATAGGGTGAAGGATTATGGATATCACTGAGACGGTGTTTGACTTCAAAGCCTTATCCACACAACAACAAGATTATTTTTTTGAAAAAATTGCCGAGTTTGATCAGCAGGTGTTTACGTTAACCTGTGAAAAGGAGCTAAAGAAATATCTGTATGACCCGCAGGCAATTTCGGTCACTATTATTCAATATCATCATCGTGGCAAACTGGTCGGGCAGACCATTATTCCACTGTTGGCCTTAACCCTGTTACATCAGCCAATTCTGGTGGTCAACTCACGCGCCAGTTTTTTAAAAAGCTATCGCCATCAATACAACCATAAAATCATCAACAGTGCGCTCAAAGCCATGCTGAACCAGCGCTTTAAATATCCTTTAACGCCCATGTGGTTTATTGCCACCATCAACCAGCCGAAGCTTTATGCACATTTTGTATCACGTGTTCGGGGCTTTTATCCACGCAGTGATATCCGGATGCCGGAGGATTATTTAAGCGTGTTGCAGGTGATGGCCAGCCGGCAACACGACATCCAGAAGCGTGATGAAGATATTTATGTGCACCAGACCTGTGTGCCGCTGCGCAGTGAAGAAGAACTGCAACAGTTAAGAGTGCATGCCAATCCGCATTGCGATTTTTTTCTGCAACACGCACCGGACTATTTTGATGGCATCGGCCTGATGTGTATTTGCCGTTTAGACAGTAAAACCCTGACCGAAACGGCACTCAACTTTGCTTTGGACTGGAAGGTGTCTTAAGGCGCCAGAAATTTTAAATCGGCATGTTCACGGATGGTGTCCGCATCCAGACTGAAAATTGCATCTATAAACGCCACATTAAAACTGCCAACCTGTGAACTTTGCGCGTGGGCCAGTTTTCCGGCAATGGCAAAATGGACATGCGCGGCAATGGTGGCAATGGTCACCGGACTGACCGCGGCATACGCTGCAATTAAAGCGCCTAGGGCACAGCCGGTTGCGGTGACTTTGGGCTGTAATTCCGAGCCACCATTCACCTGCACCACCTGTTCAAGCTGTCTGGACAGAATAAAATCGGATTCACCGGAAATGGCAATACATTCGGCATGCGCCAAGAGGCTTTTGGCCTGTGCATATACCGCGGTGCTGTCCAGGGTCGAATCAACACCTTTGGATTCTACCTGTGCGCCGGCCAAGCCGCCAATTTCCGACGCATTGCCGCGAATCACACTCGGTTGAAAGGCCAATAGCGCATCAACCATATCTGAGCGCCATTTTAAGACGGGCCCATAACCGACCGGGTCCAGCACCCACGGTTTGGCAAGACGCTGGGCCGTTTCTGCCGAAATCTGCATGGCCTGCATCTGTTCGCTGGTCGGTGTGCCCAAATTAATACTTAAGGCGCTGCAAATACTGCTAAAGCTTTCTGCTTCAAAAGGATTATCAATCATGGCCGGTGATGCACCGGCAGCCAGCAGAATATTGGCGGTGTAATTGGTGGCGACACTGTTGGTGATACATTGCACCAGTGGTTGCCGGGTTTTAAGCAGGCTCCAGGCTTCAATAATTTTTTCAATCATTGCCGCGGTTTCATCGGGCAGGCTGCTGTCAAGAGTGGAAAGCTGTTCTGGATAATTCATCAGTTACCCCTTTATTGGGTAAAGTAGTGGTCTTGCTGTTTACAGCGACGGCAGAACAAGGACACATAATGCTGGGCATCATAATCGACATCCAGTTCATCCGAGCCGCAGTGCATACAGCGTTTTAAGGCATAAAATTTTAAGCGCGGTTCAATCTTTTCCCAGATTTTCCAGATCGGTTGTACAAAGATCATTTCATCATAATTGAGAAAACGGAAAAATAGAATTTCCACCATTTTGCTCATCGGTAGTTGTGGTGGATGTGGCAGCGTGGTGGTCATCCATTTTTCTTGCAGGCCACGTTCACGGTACTGTTCTACGGTTTTTTTCAGCAGATTGGTATTAATGAATTTTTCATTGCGCGGCTGTAATAATTTCTGGCCATGCAGATAATCCAGCGCGGTTTGTACCAGATAAAAAATCTGACCCGCTGCCAGGCTGTCCAGCAGGCGAAAACACAGGCTTTTAAAACTGTTATTGCCAGAAATTTGCACCTGCCAGATGCGGCAATAAAACTGCATGAACTGCACCACTTTTTCATACATCAGTTCATAGATGGCATCTTTGACTTCATCTGAACTGTGAAAGGGCACGCCCTGACTCAAATTCTGGTAAAACCATTGTCGAAGCTGATGGGTAATACTGAACAGGCTCGGCTCCGAATAACCGTCCAGCCGCACATTCACATAATACTGGCCGGCTTCATCGGCAAATTCCTTGGCCACCAGAATCTGCTGGTCAAGCAGCTGTTTGATCAGCTGTTTCTGATATAAATAGTTGGGTGAAAAAGGCTGGAATTTAATTCGCTCCCAGTAAATATATTCATCATGCTGGGTATTTTCATGTACCTGATCGTCCAGCATCGACAATAAAAACAGTTTCTGGATAAAGCTTAACTGATTCAGCTTGTGCTCAATCATGTCTTTATCTTTGCCTTTATTTTTGAGCTTGCGGTTTTCCTGTACCAGCGCTTCTTTAATCAGCTGTTTGCGTTTTTTTTCACAGGCCGGGCAATGACAACTGTGCAAATTGCCCGGATACACTTTATGTTCGCAGTAACTGCACTCGTGATAGCTCAGCTCCTGATCGTACTGTTCGGCTTCCACCCAATACATGGCAGCGCGGCACAGCGGACACGAGGTGCTTTCATCTAACTGTTTTTGCAGAATCTGGAGCATATTCAGGTGCAGTCATCATTTTAGAAATAGGATGTCTGGATTATACATGGCTGGGCCGCATTGGTTTGCTCAAAAAAACATAAAGCAGAAAACTTGGACACTATGCTGAATTTAAACGCCCTGACTTGAACAGCTCTTTTTCATAAAAAATACGGCAGGACGCCGTATTTTAAATGGAAGTTAGAGGAGAGAAGATTATACCGGACACGGTAGCGAATCATCCTCCTCACCAAGTTGCTTGGCCTGAATTAGCGCCTGTACTTTTTTGCTTGGGATTTTCTTGCTGCCCAGGGCATCATAGGTATTCAAAATAGAGGTAACTTCATTGGTCTGCATGGGAATGCCTTCACAGCTCATAAAGAGGGCAATCACTTTATGGTCGATGTTGGCCTGATCGAGGGTTTGCAGGGTTTTAATATTTTCTACACGGACGATATGCTCTTTTAAATACATCTCACACCTCTTCTCGTTTTTTCATCATTGTTATCATGCGCTCGGCGCCTTTAAATACAAGCAAGAAGCGTGCACAAAATGTAGCCGATTTGAAAATAATGTAATGACCTACGCTGAAATGGCGATCCATCCAACTGAAAGCGTCATTTAGCCGATAACTGTTTGACTCTAGAAGCGAAATTGAAAAGCTAAATTTGAATAAATCTCCCTTCGCAAATGCTGGCGAATTGTCACCGGATTTATCTTGACGAAGTCTAAATAAGCCTCTGTTTAGACTTGGGAAATTATCCGGTTTTATCTCGCAGTATATTTTTAGCTGCACATATCACAGGTCTTTGATTACAGAATGTAGTCAAGTGGCAGCTTTATGTAGGAACTTGTATCTCAATAGCGCAGAATTTCAGGTCAGATGGGCAGAACAGCACCAGCATGGCGCAACACCAGCGCGAGAAGATTTTAGCGGGCAGATTAAGCTGTTGGATTCGCTGCATAATTCAGCATCTCTGTATTTTTAAACAGATTTAGTTGAATGATGAATTGAAAAGTTGTGGCCGGATGCCCATATTAGAACAGAAGCGCATTCAGCAGACAGACTGAAAAAGTTGGCGTATGATCAAGACATCATCCGCATAATGCCCCGGCGTATAAACAATTAGGACATGATATGAATATCGCAGCAAATCCAGTGGTTGAAGCAGACCAAACTATTTATTTAAAAGATTATCAAAAACCTGCATTTCTGGTGGATTCAATTAATCTGGATATTCAGGTGTATGCAGACCACACCATCGTCAATGCTATTTTGGAGATGCAGCGCCAGACCGAAGGTGATCTGGTGCTGCTGGGCCGTGACCTTGAGCTGAAATCTATTCATTTGAACAGTCAGCAACTGACCGAAAATGACTATCAGCTTGATGCTGAACAGCTGGTAATTCAGAATGCGCCAGATCGTGCACGTATTGAAACCCAGGTGGTGATTCATCCGGAAAGCAACACCATGCTGGAAGGTCTGTATCAGGCTGGTGATCTGTTTGTGACCCAGAATGAGCCGGAAGGTTTCCGTAAAATTACCTTCTATCCGGACCGTCCGGATGTGCTGTCGGTATTTACTACCCGGGTGGAAGCCGATAAAAAATATCCGGTGCTGCTGGCCAATGGTAACCTGATTGAAAAAGGCGAGGTCGATGCCCAGCGTCATTATGCGATCTGGCAGGACCCGACCAAAAAGCCAAGTTATCTGTTTGCCTGTGTGGTCGGCGATTTAGCGGTGCTGAAAGACAGCTATGTGACTTCTGAAGGCCGTAATGTGGCACTGGAAATTTATGCGGTAGAAAAAGATATTCCTAAATGTCACATCGCCATGGAAGCGTTAAAACATTCCATGCGCTGGGATGAAGAACATTATGGTCTGCCGTATGACCTCGACAACTATATGATTGTGGCGGTTAGCCAGTTCAATATGGGCGCGATGGAAAACAAGGGCCTGAACATCTTTAACACCTCTTGCGTGCTGGCCGATGAAGAATACACCACCGATGCGGCAATTATGCGGGTTCAGTCGGTCATCGCACACGAATATTTCCATAACTGGACCGGTAACCGGATTACCTGTCGTGACTGGTTCCAGCTGTGTCTAAAAGAAGGCTTGACCGTTTTCCGTGACCAGTCGTTTTCAGAAGATTTACAATCGGCCGCAGTACAACGGATTGATGATGTCGCTGTATTAAAAGCGCATCAGTTCCCGGAAGATTCTGGCCCATTGTCGCATCCGCCACGTCCAGATCATTTTGTTGAAATTAATAACTTTTATACCGCCACGGTGTATGAAAAAGGGGCGGAAATTAACCGCATGATGTCGACCTTGCTCGGCAAGGAAAAATTCCGCGCGGGTACCGATGAGTATTTCCGCCGTCATGATGGTCAGGCGGTGACGGTCGAAGACTGGGTTGCGGCACTGACTGCGGGTTCAGGCGTTGATTTATCGGCATTTTTAACTTGGTATAACCAGCCGGGTACTCCAAAACTGCAGGCACATGGCGAGTATGATGCTTCGACTCAAACCTATCGTTTAAGCTTTAAACAGAGCCTGAAAGCGCATCCGAAATATCCAGACCTGAAAGCCGTGCCAATTCCGGTGGCTTTGGCGCTGTTTAATGCTGAAACCGGCGAGCAATATGCGCTGCAATCTGAGGCCCTGTTTGAAAATGGCGTAAAAGATGGCGTGTATCTGTTTGATCAGGATGAGGCAACCATCGAATTTAGCGGCATTAATGCCAAACCGGTGGTGTCGCTGTTACGTAATTTCTCGGCGCCGGTAAATCTGGAATTTGATGCCAGTGATGCCGAGTTGGCCTTCCTGATGCAGTATGAAACCAACGGCTTTAACCAGTGGCAGGCGACCCAGACCTTGCTGGAGCGCATTTTGCTAAATGGTCATGCGGTAGAAAGTTATCTTCAGGCCATGAAAAACACGGTGCCGGCACTGGTCAATCAGGACCCGTTACTGGCCTCACGAATTTTTGATGTACCAAGTGAAGGTTATTTGGGCAGCCGGATTGATCAGCACTATAGTCCGGTGGACATTCAGGAAAAACGTGAAGCCTTGTTAAATACGCTGGCGCGTGAATTGGGTGCTTTCTGTAAGGAAACTTACTTAAGTCTGGACCCGGACCTGCAAAAAGAGTTTTCACAGGCCATGGGCGTGCGTGCGCTGAAGAATATTATGCTCAGTCTGATGGCACGTCAGGGCGATACCGAAGCCTTTGATCTGGCGCATCAGCAGTATCAGAATACTGGCAATATGTCAGAACGTTTAGGCGCGCTACGTGTACTGGTCTGGAATGATGCACCGCAAGCCGAATCCTGCCTGCAGGATTTCTATGACCGCTTTAAAGATGAAGCGCTGTCTTTAGACCAGTGGTTTACTGTACAGGCCTCCCATCCAAATGCAACGGCTGAAACCATTCATACCTTAACCCAGCATCCGGACTATGATCTGGGTACGCCAAACCGCATTCGTTCGGTCAGTGGTGGTCTGAATATGAATCCGGTAAATACCTGGAGTTTTGGGGTGCAGCATTATATCCATCTGGCCAAATACCTCGATGAAAAGAACCCGATTTTAGGTTCACGTTTGCTGCAGGTGCTGTCACGCTGGTATACGCTGGATGAACCACAGCGCAGTCAGGTACAGGTGGCCCTGGAAACCTTGAAGCCCTTGGTGAAATCGAAAAACGTGGTTGAAACTTTAAACAGTATGCTGAATGTCTAAACCGGTGCAGCTTTCGCTCGAAAAAATAGAATAATGAAGATTTATTTTATTTTCTCGGTATTTAGCTGTAACTTTATGTGAACTTTCCCGCATATTCGCGGGGAGTATGCTAAATTAAGGCTGAAACGTGTTTAGATAATTTAAATAAAAAAGCTCATCATTGTGGTGGGCTTTTTTATTTTTAGCCTGGAAAGGTTCAGGTGAAAAAGCCGGGTTCTGGCGTGAACAAGAGGTTGAGTGATGCTGGTTAAAATTGAAGATGGTTTTTACTTGAATTCACGACATATTATTGCGTTAAGAGTGAACAGAATATTGAATGAAGAGCGTTTTATGGTGTCTATTGAATATACACCACACTCGATGCAGGACAAGGGGCTGTATCAGCGCATCTTTCCGAATAAAATTGAAGCAGAACTGTTTTTACAGGCATTGCATCAGGAAATTTCCAAACCCTGACCGCTGTTCAGCAGATTTAAAAAAAACTCCTCACGTTGAGGAGTTTTTTTATGGCAGCTTTAGATTTACTTTAGACTTTCACAATTAGCACCGGAATAGGCGATTGGGTCAGCACGTTTTGCGCTACGCTACCCAGCATCATTTTCTTGAAACCGGTCCGGCCATGTGAGCCCATAATAATCAGATCGGCACCGACTTCATCGGCAATCTGCATAATGCCATCTGAGGGTGAAACGCCGTGTGCCAGTTTCTGATCGACCTGCACGCCTTCACGCTGGAAAGAATCAAGAATTTCCTGCAAGCGCAGTTTGGCATTTTTTTCGGCCTGCATGAAATAGTCGGTAATGGCCGGAGCAACTTTATAAAAATCGACGCCGACAAATGGGTCAACCGCAATCACGCTCATTACCGTGACCTGGCAGCCTAAATCTTTGGCCAGACTTAAAGCCTGTTCTACAGCAGCATAAGAAATCGGGGATTCATCCACTGGAACAAGAATATGTTTATAGCTGGTCATGACAGTTTTCCTTATTTTTACATATGAATATCGCGGGCTTTATTGAAACTGACAGTGAATGAAAGTACATCAAAAGCATTCAGGATTCTGAGCTGTAGTAGGGCAATTAGGCCTTAATGACCAGCACCGGCAATTCAGAACTGCGCAGTACATCCTGAGCAAAACTACCGAGCAGGAATTTCTGGAAGCCTTTACGACCGTGTGAACCCATCACAATCAGGTCAACGCCCATTTCTTGTGCAGCTTCAACCACATGCTTGGCCGATACTTCACCTTCCACAATTTTAGTACTTACAGTAACGCCTGCAGCTTCGGCAATTTGCTGGCCTTCTTTCAGGGCTTTTTGTGCATTACCGTGTGCCTGCACAAAGTATTCTTTCATGATGGCAGATGAATAATAGAAATCGGCATCAGTGAACGGGTCTTCCGCCACCAGACTCACCAGACTCAGCTGACTGTTAAAGGCACGGGCAATTTCAGCTGCATGTTGCACCGCAGAATAGGAAATTTGAGAACCATCGACCGGAACGAGAATATGCTGATACGCCATGGAGAAACTCCTTATTGATATAATGAACTTAATGTTTAGCTATACTCTATAGATAGCACATCACCGGGGGGCATTCAATTTATTCCGGTGTTCTGTCTGCAAAAAAGATACAGATTTTCAATCACAATACCACTTAAGTAGGTCTTTGATTTAACAAATAATTCTGACTGGAATACTCTACATTGTCAGATCGCATTGTCGTGAAAAACCGGGTTCCATCTGCGCGGCGGCTGCTTTATAGTGAAGAAAAATAAAACAGCTGTATAAACAGGAAGATGGGTGAAATGAAGTATCTGATGTTAAGTCTGTGCATGAGCTTGCTGCTGGTGCTGAGTGGCTGCCAAAGCACAGCCGGTAATAGCCGTATTATTGCTGGCGCATTTAATCTGACCACCCAATTGCAACAGAAACTGATGGATCGGGATGCACCGCAGCAGGTGCGGGTGCTGGAAAATATCCAGTATCAGCAAGATCCGGATTTAAGCCTGGATGTCTATTTGCCAGCACAGACACCTGATGATACCGGATTACGCCCGGCCGTGGTCTGGATTCATGGCGGTGGCTGGATTTCCGGTTCCAAAGCCCATGCGCGCGGTTATTTTAAACGGCTGGCAGATGCCGGTTATCCGGTGTTTTCACTGCAATATCAACTGGCGCCAGCGGCGACTTATCCCACCCAGTTACACCAGATTAATCAGGCACTGGCCTATATTCAGGAACATGGCGCGCTGTTTGGTGTTGATGCCGAGCAACTATTTCTGGCTGGAGATTCTGCCGGTGCCAATCTGGCCAGCCATTATGCAGCCTTGTTGAGTAATCCGGAATTTGCCGCGCATTCGGAATTTGTGCCGGTTCTGGCCTTAACACAGCTGAAAGGGGTGATTTTGCACTGCGGGATTTATGATTTACCGTATTTTCTCTGTACACGACAAATTTCACAGAACCCTTATCCTATCAGGATTCTGCTTTCTTAAAATTGCCAAAATTTCCTTAAACTCTTCTTTTTTCCCAAAACCAATTAAACGCTGAATCGCCATTTG